>NZ_JBHXMY010000859.1:0-1823 GCF_042720195.1 Nocardia sp. NPDC058497
GGTGTGGGGGAGGTGTGTAGGGCGAAAGTCGGTGCGGGAGTGTCAGTGTGAGGCGGACGCGCAGGGTGGGGGGTGCGGTGTGTGGCTGAGGTGATGGCCTCGGTGGGTGATGGCTGTCGGAAATTCGGGAGCGTGGAAGAGCGAGGGTGGTCGACGAGCCGGACGAGCCCGGCTCGCGCCGAGGCATGGACGGCACAAGGCGGGCCTGCTACGCAGAGCTGGCCACCGGCGGTGTGCTGGTGCCCGGCGCTGCTGCGGGTGCGAGGTTCAGAACCAGGGGGTGAAGGCGAGTTCGGTGTAGCCGTCGGGCGGGGCATCGGTGACGCTGATGAGCTGGCGGGCCCAGGTGCCGACGAGCCCGTTGGCGTCCTCGACATCGCCTTGGTGGTTTTCGATGGTGATCGCCGGCAGCGGGTGGATCTTGTACTCGTCGGTGAGCTGGTCGGTGCGTATGTAGAGGCGACGGTCGTGTTGACCAGGTAGCCTCCGACCGTGGTGTCGGGGACCGGTGTTGTCGGTAGGCGGTCGGCGAGGTGGTAGAGGTTGTTCGGCCCTTCGGTCGGGTCGTAGCCGGGTTCGGCGTCGGCATAGTCACCTGCCCACACCATGCGGGTCGGTGTGGTGAGGATCCGGCTGACGTCGTCGACGAACCAGCTTGCCCTGCCATGCGTGCTCGATCAGTTTGAACGAGATTCCCGGGCTGAGGGATCCGGTCACGGCGCCGGTGTCTGCGTCGAGGAAGACAGCTTTGAAGTACTGGGCCATGAGTGATTCCCTTGTCGGAGTTTGGTGACGCGTCGGCCGGTGCGGGCGCGCCGGGCTGGTCGGGTGGTGGTCGTCGAGAAACCTGAGGTCCGGCGTCGGGTATCGCGGGCGGGTCTAGCTGAAGACCTCGCTGATCGTGGTCGGCCCGTCGACGAACACACCGCGCAGCTGTGCGGCGGTGTCGCGGGTGGGGACGGTCGAGGTGACCGGCCTCCGGGCGAGGACGTAGCCGCCAGGCCGGCGGTCGACGGGGTAGAGGATCCAGCGCGTCGGTGTGATGGTGAAGTCGCCGTCGCCGAGGAACCGGCGGGTCAACGTGCCATCGGCGGCGATAGAGAGGACTTCCCAGTCGCCGCCCTCGACCAGTGCCATCGCATGTTCGCTGCTGTCGGCGGCGGGCTGCGGCCCGATTGAGGTGATGGGAGTACAAGGCGCCAGGGATGCGCTGTCTTCGATGGCGAGGTAGCCGACGATCACGGCTGTGGTGCCGTCGGTGAGGGTGACGCGGATCGGACCGGAACCAGGCTCGGCGACGGTGAGGGTGGGTGTGGTGATCTGTGCGGCGGTGTCGGTGGTGATGTGGGTGAGGTCGACGTGGAGGGAGAGTTCACGCAGGATCTCGGCGACGGTCAGCGGGGGCGTAGCGGCGGTGTCGAAAACGAAACCTGCGATGTTGACCGGCGACGGGTCGGGGGTCAGCGTTGCTGCTGTGGCCCAATCGATGTCGCCGTCGGCGGTGTGGGGGACCGTGATCGTGAGGGTGGTTTCGGCGAGAGCGGCGAGGGTGTTCCAGGCGGTGAGTGAGTAGACGCGGTTGACGTGGCGTTCGCACCGGATGAAGGGATGGAACGAGTAGCCCAGGAAGACGGTGACGTCGGCGGGGGTGGGTCCGTCGGTCCACGACAGTCGCAGGTGTTCGGTGTGGCGCCAGGTGTCGACAGGCCGCACGGCGAAGGCGGCGGTGGGCCAGTGCCGTTGGAGGCGGGCCTGGATCAGGGCGCCCCAGGCGGGGTGGTCGTCGGTGTTGTGGGGTGCGATGAGGTAGTGGGTGGTGGTCG
>NZ_JBHXMY010000860.1:0-1819 GCF_042720195.1 Nocardia sp. NPDC058497
GTTCTGGGGTACCGCGGGCACGCCGGGGATGACGCACCCGTTCGAATTCACCATCGCGCGGATGGACGGCACCGGCAGCATCTACCTGGAGGCCGCGGCCGGCGTCACCACGTTCATCCTGGCCGGGCGCTTCTTCGAGGCCCGCTCCAAGCGGCGGGCCGGTGCGGCGCTGCGGGCGCTGCTCGAGCTGGGCGCCAAGGATGTCGCGGTGGTCCGCGATGGCGTCGAGACGCGAATTCCGGTGGAGCAGTTGGCCGTCGGTGACGAGTTCATCGTGCGGCCGGGCGAGAAGATCGCCACCGACGGTGTGGTGATCGAGGGTTCCTCGGCGGTCGACGCTTCGATGCTCACCGGCGAGTCGGTGCCGGTGGAGGTCGGCGTCGACGACGTCGTCACCGGCGCGACCGTCAATGTCGGCGGACGACTCCTGGTGCGCGCCACCAGGATCGGCGCCGACACCCAGCTCGCCCAGATGGCGCAGCTGGTCGAGGACGCGCAGACCGGCAAGGCGCAGGCCCAGCGGCTGGCCGACAAGATCTCCGGCATCTTCGTGCCGATCGTCATCGCGCTGTCCGTCGGCACGCTCGGCTTCTGGCTCGGCACCGGCGGCGCGATCGCGGCGGCGTTCACCGCGGCTGTCGCGGTGCTGATCATCGCCTGCCCGTGCGCCCTCGGCCTGGCCACCCCGACCGCGCTGATGGTCGGCACCGGTCGCGGCGCCCAGATGGGCATCCTGATCAAGGGCCCCGAGGTGCTGGAATCGACCCGCAAGGTCGACACCATCGTGCTGGACAAGACCGGCACCGTCACCACCGGCAAGATGACCCTGCTCGACGTGATCCCCGCCGAGGGCGAGATCGGCAGCCGGGTGCTGGAACTGGCTGGCGCGCTGGAGGATTCGTCGGAGCACCCGATCGCGCAGGCGATCGCCAAGGGTGCGCGCGACGAGATCGGCACGCTGCCGCAGGTGGAGGGCTTCACCAATGTCGAAGGCCTCGGTGTGCAGGGCGTCGTCGACGGGCACGCGGTGATCGTGGGCCGGGCGAAGCTGCTGGCCGACTGGTCGCAGGAGCTCGACGACAAGCTGGAAGCCGCCATGGCGGAAGCGGAGTCGGCGGGCAAGACCGCGGTCGCGATCGGCTGGGACGGCAAGGCGCGCGGCGTGCTGGTGGTCGCCGATGCGGTGAAACCCACCTCGGCGCAGGCTATCTCGCAGTTCCGCGCGCTGGGTCTGACTCCGATCCTGCTCACCGGTGACAATGCCCGCGCGGCTCGCACCATCGGTGACGAGGTCGGTATCGACGAGGTCATCGCCGAGGTGCTGCCGCAGGACAAGGTCGACACGGTCAAGCGGCTGCAGGCCGAGGGCAAGGTCGTCGCCATGGTCGGTGACGGCGTCAACGACGCGGCCGCCCTGGCCCAGGCCGACCTCGGCCTGTCGATGGGCACCGGCACCGATGTCGCCATCGAGGCCAGCGACCTGACCCTGGTCCGCGGCGACCTGCGCGCCGCCGCCGACGCGATCCGCCTGTCGCGGCGCACCCTGGCCACCATCAAGGGCAACCTGTTCTGGGCCTTCGCCTACAACGTGGCCGCCATCCCGCTGGCCATGGCGGGCCTGCTCAACCCGATGCTGGCCGGCGCCGCGATGGCGTTCAGCTCGGTGTTCGTGGTGAGCAACAGCCTGCGCCTGCGCCGGTTCAAGTCGACGGCGCAGTAGGCCTTACCGATGGGGCGGGGGGGGGGGATATATATGGGCCCCCCCGGTTTGGGGTGCGGGGGGGGTATAAAAAAAGACCGGGGCCGCCGCCACGAAATG
>NZ_JBHXMY010000861.1:0-1812 GCF_042720195.1 Nocardia sp. NPDC058497
TCATGGGGGAGATCGGCACCGTGCTCGGGGACGCGGGACCGGAGGTGATCGATCCGGCGGCGACTTTCCATGACCTGGGTTTCGAGTCGAGGACCGCGGTGGCGCGATCGGGTCGCGGCGGCCACCGGCGTCCAGTTGGCCGCGGCCGCGGTGTTCGACCATCCGACCGTCGACGCCTTGGTCGAGCACCTGCGCGAGTCGATGGTGGACACGGCTCCGGCTCGCGCGGATCGGTCCCTCGACCTGGCCGTGGCGGACGAACCGATCGCGATCGTCGGCCACCGCGTGCCGGTTCCCCGGGGGCATCACCTCGCCGGAGGCGTTGTGGCAGGCGCTGCTCGACGAACGAGACCTCGGCACCGAGTTCCCGGTCAACCGGGGCTTGCGTCGCCAGGATCCGCCGCGCTCGTCTCCAGCGCCCCTGAATCGAACCTTTCCGGTCACGAAACGGAACAACACGCACGAGAGGTGTAACGAGTTCTGCTGAGGCCGCGAAATCCCTGCTGTCAGAGGCTGACTCGATCAGGTCGGCCCGGAAGTTCCCAGGGGGAATCCGATGCGTGTATCAATCGCTGTACTGGCCGCGGTGCTGGCTTGCGGACTGTCCGTGGCGGGGCCGGCATCCGCGGATCCGACACCGACACCGAACTCGGAGGTGCAATCACCCGCGGCCACCACGGTTCCGCCGCCGACGACGAGCCCGGAGACCACAGTGCCGCCGACGACGAGCCCGGAGACCACAGTGCCGCCGCCGACGACGACGAGCCAGGCCACCACGGTGCCGCCGACCGATGTGGCCACACCACCATCGACCACCAGCCCTCCGCTGACCCTTCCGGAGGGTTCGATCACGGCAGTCGTGAGCAAGGAACAGGGATACGGGGTCGAGGACGTCGAGATCTCGGTGAAGACGTGTTCGGGAGATTCGCTCGGCGGCGTGGACAGTGTCCGCACCGGTCCGGGCGGGGTGGCGCAGTTCAGCAGTCTGCCGTTGGGCTGCTACCGGGTCGCACTCGGCGACCTGCCGGCCGCCTACTACGCGGCGGGCCCGAAGGCGGTCGACCGCACCCTGTCGGGCACCGACCTCTCCGCTGAAGTGAAGTTCACGCTGGCGAGCGGGCCGAACGCGACCCGGATGCCGATCACGCTGGTCAAGAAGGACCGGGTCAGCGGTGAGCTGCTCTCGGGTGCGACGTATTCCGTCGAGCTGTGCAATCCGACCGATCCCAATGCCGGGCAATACACGATCACCACGGGGGCGGACGGTACGGCCGGGCTGGAGTTGCTGCCAACCTGCTACAAGGCGGTCGAACTGGTGGCGCCAGGTGGGTACCTGCTCGATGCGACACCTGTCTACTTCGAAGTGGTCCACAGGGGGGCCGTGGTCACCTTGCTCGACACTCGCATCGATCAGCCGCCGGTCACCCGGAATCCGGACAAGCGCGTTCCGGTAGCAGAGATCCCCTCCGGCCCCATCGAACGGAACTGACCATGCGAAAGCTCTCGGCGATCATCCTGCTCGCATTGCTGGCCGGGTGCGGTACTCAGAACGACGCGGGTTCGACCCTAGAATCCGGACAACGCGACCTGCGCCCGCCGGTCGTCGCGACTGTCGACCATCCGGACAAGCCGGTGACGCTGACCATCGGCGACGACTCGGCCCCGACCGACCCCATCGCCACCGACACCGCCGGGGTGCTGCTCCCACCGCAGGATGTGAATCGGCTCGGCTGGTGGGCGGACTCGTCACTGCCCGGTTCGGGTGCCGGAACGGTGCTCATCACCGGGCACGTGGACGATGTGGTGCAGGGG
>NZ_JBHXMY010000862.1:0-1810 GCF_042720195.1 Nocardia sp. NPDC058497
TGTCTCGCCCTCTCCTTCGCCCGCGACCCCCGTTCCCGTCGCCAAGACACTCGATGATCGATTGGCGGATTATCGAGCGGCCGGGGCGCAAGTCGTGGATCTGTCAGGTGAGTACGAGGTCAAGGGACACGGCTCGGTGTCGTTGACTGTATGGGCGATCAAGGGCGTCACACTCGCCGACCAGAAGGGGACGAACGTGCCGCTGTTCGCCCACCTTCGCAAAGCCCCCGACGTCGAGATCTTCGTCGACATCACGCATTCCCTGTTCACCGAGTATGGTGTCGATTTCCGCGATATGGCAATGGTGGAACTTGCCGAGTGGATCAGGGTCGCGCGTGGCGCGACCAAGCCACTCTCGACAGTCCTGATGGACCTGAAGAGCCGCGCCACCGACCAGAAGGTCACCGCGGAGGCGTTGACCGCCCGCGCCACTCGCCTGCTCGACCGTGTCAAGGACGCGATGCAGCGTGAGATCAAAGGTGGGGCGCCCACCGGTTATTGGGACATGCTTCAGGAATCCGAGAAGGTCCGCGCCCAGCAGCGATTCGTCGTCGAGGGCGGGAACGGTGGGTGGGAATCCGCCATCGAGGCCGGGGACTTCGTCCCCTTCTTGCCTCCCAATGCCGTCGTGCGACTGCTCGAACTGCGCCCGGACGCGTTTCTCGACGGAAAGGTGTTCCACCGCCCCTATTCCAACCTGACCGACCAGGAATCGCGCGCCTTGGTGCTCACGCGCCTGACCGGCTTGGTGAGCGACCTCGCGGTAATGGCCGAACACCAGCCGAAACTCGACCTCGACGAACTCGCGCGGATCCGGCTCAGTTGCCTGCTGGTCGAACGCGACCTCGCCGACACCGAATGAGGACCATCCACCATGACTGATGGATTCCTCGGACCCGGCTTTCTGCGGGAGCTGGGCCCCAACCAGTTCCCCCGGCAGATCGAGAGATTGCTGTGGCACATGGGATTCACCGAAGTCGCCAACATCGATGGCTCCGGCGATCAGGGTGGCGACATCCTCGCTAGCGCCTCGGGGCAGGACTGGGTCCTACAGTGCAAGTGGCGGAAACAAGGCCCGATCTCAGCTGATGGCGTCGACGAGGTTGCCCGGGCCCGCGAACACTACCGTCGAGACAAGGCCGCCGTGGTCACCAACACCGTCCTCGGCGTGGACGCCAAACGCCGTATCGACCGACTCGCGCTGATCGGTCCCCAAATCCACGAATGGCCCGGCGATACCCTCCGAAAGGCCTGGGCCAAGGTACCTGAACGCTTCGGTGCCATCACCCCGCGCAATTATCAGCGGATCGCGATCGACAACGCCGTCGGCGGACTGAATACCACCAGCCGAGCGTTGGTCATCCTGGCCA
This sequence comes from Nocardia sp. NPDC058497, assembly GCF_042720195.1. Taxonomy (NCBI): domain Bacteria; kingdom Bacillati; phylum Actinomycetota; class Actinomycetes; order Mycobacteriales; family Nocardiaceae; genus Nocardia; species Nocardia sp. NPDC058497. The sequence goes on from NZ_JBHXMY010000862.1 coordinate 1,371, forward strand.
CCGGCTTGGGTAAAACCATTGTCGGAGCGGAGGTTATCGACGAGCATCTTCGTCGGCAGCCAAACGACTTGGTCCTGGTTGTCGCCCACACCAAGGATCTCGTCGATCAACTCGAACGCGCTCTCTGGCGTCACCTGTCCAAGACCGTGAAGACCCGGCTAGTCACAGGAGAAGAGCGTCCCGACGATCTCTCGGGCGTCACCTGTGCCACCCTCGGTAGCGCTCTCTACATGGTTCGGCGCGGATACCGCCCCGCGCTGGTCGTGGTGGACGAGGCTCACCACGTCGGGGAAGACGGACAGTACGGCGAGCTGCTCGATCTCCTTACTGACGCCCGCCAAATGGGCCTCACCGCGACACCGTGGCGCGGCGACGAATACGACATCACGCACCGGTTCGGCGAACCCGTCGTGAAGATCGGCATCGAAGAGGGCATGCGC
>NZ_JBHXMY010000863.1:0-1807 GCF_042720195.1 Nocardia sp. NPDC058497
GCTGTAGAAATCGGCTTGGGCCGCCTTTGGGGGCGGGGGCGACCCTGGGGCTCACCCCCGGGGGAAGTACCGGTGGCGGAGGGGGTGGTGGCTCAGCGGGCACGATCGTTCCTGCGGTCGTGATCGACACCAGTCGCGCGTATGCGGTGCTGGTTACTCAGCGTCCGAGATCGGCGGCAATCGCCGAGAGAACCTCCGACGTTCGTGTGAGGCCGGTGGGGCAAATTGTGTCGGAAGCCATGCAAACATGGTGCGGCGTTACTCAATTCGGTGCAAAGGTCGGCCCCTTCTCGCGCCAGGATACGCCACCGGCGATGGCAGAGGCGGACGAGCGCTGACAGCGCAGAAGAATCGTGCCGCCGGGCAAGGGGCGCGGCCGTATCGTGAAAATGCATCGGGCACCTGTTCTGCCCGATCAATAGCTCTTCCGCTTCCAGGAAACCTGAAATCAGCGGAGTTCGCCATCAGGTTTCCGCTCGCGCTGCGGGAAATGGAGTGCCAACGGCGCATATTCGGTCGGGGTGTTCTCCTGCGGCCGTCCACAGTTGGACCGGCGCAGCGGTGATGTCGCTGCGCCGGTCGGGATCGCTTGGCAGCTAGGGCTGGTGGAGTTCGGGTCCGGAGTACGGCTCCGGGGTGGCGGTGAACAGTTGGATGTGCTGGGCGAGGATACCGTCTGTCATGGCGATCTGGTAGGAGACCGGGTTGCGGCTGGCGTCGTATGCGTGCATCAGGAAGCTGGAGTCACGGCCATGGGAAACGCTCAAGCTGGCCGCCCACTGCTGCTGGGCTTGGCTGATCGAGGCCATGGCGTGGACGAGGTCTCGTGCCTGCGTCGAGGCTCGGTGTCGGCCCAGGGCAGCTTTCAGCATCGATACCGACCAGGAACATTCGCTCTCGGGATCGATGAGCACGTCTTTGCTGTGCTCGCTGAACATCCACACCGGAAACGATCCGATACCGTCGATCCCGGTCAGGGTGTTGGCGAACAAGTCGTTGCGTGCCAGCATATTTCCCATGGGGTCGACGTAGGAGGCGAGGACTTCTCGGGCCTGGAACCGTTCGAGGTTCAGTGTCAGGGCGGTGTCGGCGAGGACATGTGTGCGCAAGTGTTCGACCGGGGTCAGCGGGATCGCCGGGATCACGAGATCGTGAAGGTGCGTGGCCATCGCCTGGGGCAAGTGGTACCCGCGGATGATCGCTTGCAGGGTGTTCTGATGCGGCATCGAGACACCGCGCTCGATGCGCCTGAGGTGTGAGGTGCTGAGCCTGAGCACACGTGCTGCCTGCTCACGAGTGAGGTCACGGTCTTCTCGGATCCACCGGCAGGTAGCGCCGAGGCTGGGAATCGACACGTGAAGCGGCGTGGGATCGCGCCGGCGTCGTCGTTGCGGTGGTTGTGGTCGCGAAAATCCTTCTGTCATATCTCCCCCAGAAGATTCGTGTGGCGTAACTCACAGGAATGTGGGTTTCTGTGTGCACCAGGACCCCCCCGATGACGAGTTTTGTTCTACCAGAGAGGGTTTCGTGCGGCAAGTTCTCATCACCGAACATCGGCGGACGTGACTGTTCGCCGCTGAAAATGGTCGGTGAGCACGTAGAACGCGATTCTCAAACCTGGTCGACGAGGGCTCTGTGCCCGCTTTCGAAGTATCAACATATGGACAGCTAACGCCTGAACGTCCTGGGTAGTCCAATTTCTTAGGTGTTCATTTTCTGAATAGCCAAATTGCGGTCAGCTAACGCCCTAGCGCCCCACCGGGTTTCGTCGCTTGGATGGAAGTCGAAAGCCATTCCACTCCGAGAA
>NZ_JBHXMY010000864.1:0-1803 GCF_042720195.1 Nocardia sp. NPDC058497
AATCCTTACCAGCGGTGTCGAGATGCGGCTCTGGAACACGACAACCGGAACCCGGATCGACCGGGTCTTCGAGCCGCAGCCGCTCTCGGTGCGTGCGGTGTTCAGTCCAGACGGTCGCTGGATCGCCGGGACGACCCTCGGCAGTGCGGTCCAGATCTGGGACGCCGAAACCGGCAAGGCCGCGGCGCCTCCGCTCACGGGCTTTCCGGGCGTCGTCAACACCGTTGCGTTCTCGCCGGACGGCCAGTCGGTGGCGGCCGGCGGCCAGGACGGCACGATCCGGCAGTGGGACGTCGACAGCGGTCGCGCAGAGGTGTTCACCGGCCACGACGGCGCCGTGCACTCGGTGGCGTTCAGCCCCGACGGGCGGCACATGGTCTCCGGTGGCGAGGACACCACCGTCCGAATCTGGAACGTCGAATCCCCCGCGGACCCACCCGAGACCCTGCGACGGCACAGCTATCCCGTACAGACCGTCGCGTGGAGCCCCGACGGACGGCGCATCGCGTCCGGCAGCAATGGTTCGGTCAAGGCGGCGGAGGTGGCACCCGAGCTCGGAGCGGCGCTGCTGCTCTGGGACGCCGGCACGCGCCAACTCGTGGGCACACCGCTCGTTGGGCACGACGGGCTCGTCAATTCCGTAGCGTTCAGTACGGACAGCACCAGGTTGGCCTCCGGGGCGACCGACAACACGATCCGACTGTGGAACGCCGCCACCGGCAGCGCGGAAGGGACGCCGTTGGCGGGTCACGCGGGGTGGGTCATGGGCGTCGTGTTCAGCCCCGACGGCCGCCTCGCCTCCACCGCCTGGGACGGGACGCTGCGCGTCTGGGACCTCGGCCAGATCGGTTCGCTCGGTGTGCCCTGGCCGTCGGACCCCGGATCACCCAAGCCAGGCTACGGCGCGGTGCTGGCAGTCGAGGGCGATGGCAGGCGGCTGGTGAAGCAGGACAGCGAGAATGCCTCGGTCTGGATCATCGATTCGCAGACCGGCCGCAGCACCGCCTTGGCCGACTACCCGGACGACTCCGGCGCCCGCGCGGCGATCAGCGAGGACGGCCGCCGCGTTGCCCTCGCCGGACCGGACAAGACCGTCACCTTCCACGACACCGAAACAGGCACGCAGCTCGGCCGCCCCCTGACCGGATTCGGCGAGCCGGTAGGCGCGCTGGATTTCGGTGCTCGCGGCACTCGCCTGGCCACGGTCACCGCCGGAAACGTCGTGCAGCTGTGGAACATCGAAACCGGGGCACCCGTCGGCGATCCGTTCGAAGGATTGCCCGAGGTCGACGGGATCGAGCTCAGCCCGGACGGCCGCTACCTCGCCGCCGCAGGCGACAAGACCGTGCGACTGTGGAACACCGACACCGGCACCCCGATCGGCGACCCGATGACAGGGCACACCGCGAACCTCAGCAGCCTCGAATTCGACGCCGCCGTAACGCGCCTGCTCACCCACAGCGGCGACTCGGTACGTCTGTGGGACCTGGGCACCGGCGCCATGATCAAGGAGATTCGCTCCCAGGGAATCTGGTCGGTGGCGATGGCTCCCGACAGTTCCCGGTTCGTCACCGGCGAGGACGCCACCCTGCGCCGGTGGGATATGTGCACGGGCGAGCAGATCGGGCCCCCGATGGAAGGGCACGCCAGGATGGTGCGCAGCTTGGCGATCAGCGCCGACAGCCGCTACATCGTCTCCGGTTCCAGCGAACAGACCCTGCGCTTCTGGGATCTGGCCGACGGCCGCGCCGTCGGCGAGCCGGTTCACTGGGCACCCGGCTGGATCGACAACGGCTGGATAAC
>NZ_JBHXMY010000865.1:0-1791 GCF_042720195.1 Nocardia sp. NPDC058497
CCCTCGGTCGGTAACCACCTGATCGGAGTACTGAGGCCGGATGGTCTTCAACCGTAAGAAGAAGGTCGTGCCGTTCCGTTCGGCGGGCGAGCTGGATGCCATGGCGGCAGCCGGCGCGATCGTCGGACGGACGCTCGTCGCCGTCCGCGCCGCGGCCAAGCCCGGCGTGTCGACGCTGGAGCTCGACGAGGTCGCCGAGCAGACGATCCGTGACGCGGGCGCCGTCCCGTCGTTCAAGGGTTATCACGGCTTCCCCGGCTCGATCTGTTCTTCGGTCAACGACCGTGTGGTCCACGGCATCCCCTCGGCGACGGAAATCCTCGCCGAGGGCGATCTCGTGTCCATCGACTGCGGCGCCATCCTCGACGGCTGGCACGGCGACTCGGCCTGGACCTTCGGCATCGGCACCATCATCGAGGCCGACCGGCTGCTGAGCGAGGCGACCAGGCTGTCGATGGAAATGGGCATCGCCGCGATGCTGCCCGACAACCGCCTCACCGACGTCTCGCACGCGATCGAGCTGGGCACCCGCGCCGCCGAGCGCGAGCACGGCCGCGCCTACGGCATCGTCGACGGCTACGGTGGCCATGCCATCGGCCGCGAGATGCACATGGACCCGTTCCTGCCGAACGAAGGCGCCCCCGGCAAGGGCCCGCGCCTGGTCGTCGGCTCGGTGCTGGCGATCGAGCCGATGCTCACCCTCGGCACCACCGAGACCAAGACGCTCGACGACGACTGGACGGTCGTCACCACCGACGGCTCCCGCGCCGCGCACTGGGAGCACAGCGTCGCCGTCACCGAGGACGGCCCGCGCATCCTCACCTTGCGCCCGGAGTAATCCTCTCTCTGCTCTTCGCGTTCCTACTCTGGTAGCATCGTGGGTATGAAGCTGAGTGTGAGCCTCTCCGAGGATGACTTGGCAGTTCTCGACCAAGAAGTCTGCCGGGCCGGTCTGCCCGGTCGTTCGGCCGCCATCCATCGTGCGATTGCGCTATTGCGCGCACGGGCACTCGAAGATGCCTATGAGGCAGCCTGGGATGAATGGGAATCGGCGGACGACGATGCCGTGTGGTCCGAGACTCTCGCTGACGGCATCGCCTGATGCGTCGCGGCGACATCGTGCTCGTCGATTTCGAGCCGGTTCGCGGCAGTGAGGTCAACAAGGTCCGTCCTGCTGTGATCGTGAGCAACGACGGGGCGAATCGGCGAGCTGACCAGCTGGGGCGAGGTGTCATTACGGTTGTTCCGGTGACCAGCAACGTCGCTCAGGTATTTCCGTTTCAGGTTCTGCTCGAAGACGTCGGCCTGGACGTGGTGTCGAAAGCGCAGGCGGAACAGGTCCGATCGGTATCGGTAGATCGGGTCGGTCGCGTCGTCGGCCGATTGTCCGTGGCGCTGAGCGCGGAGGTCGACCGTGCGCTGCGTCTGCATCTGAATCTGTGAGCTCCGGTGCTCAGCCTTCGAGGAGGACGGTGACCGGGCCGTCGTTGGTCAGCTGGACTGCCATGTGGGCCCCGAAGTGACCGGTGGCTACGGTGGCGCCCAGGTCTCGGAGGGTGTCGGCGAAGATGTCGACTAGGGGTTCGGCGATGGGGCCGGGGGCGGCGGCATTCCAGGAGGGGCGGCGGCCCTTGGCGGTGTTGGCGTACAGGGTGAACTGGCTGACGACAAGGACGGGTGCGTTCAGGTCGGCGGCGGAGCGCTCGCCGTCGAGAATGCGCAGTCGCCACGCCTTGTCGGCCAGGGCTTTCGCGGTGTTTTCGGTGTCGGAGTGGGTGGCGCCGACGCGGG
>NZ_JBHXMY010000866.1:0-1790 GCF_042720195.1 Nocardia sp. NPDC058497
GAGGGTTTGGCGTTCGGCAGCCCCAGTATGCCGTTGGTGTCCACGGTGACCGGCGCCCTGGTCGCCGACGAGATGTCGGATCCGGCGTATTGGGTCGGTCAGGTCCGTGAAACGGTTCGCTTCGCCGATGCGGTCGCCACGATGGCCGACAGCGGTGTCACCCGGTTCGCCGAAGTCGGCCCCGATGCCGTGCTGTCCCCGATGATCGCGCAGATCATGGACGACACTCAGGCGGCCGCGGCCTCTGCGGGCGCGTCCGCGGTGGTGGCTTTGGCGCGTCGAGGTCATGCCGATGCGTTGGCTGTGCTAGGTGGGGTGGCCGGGTTGTTCGTGTCCGGTGCCGATGTGGACTGGGCGGGCTTCTACTCCGGAGCTCAGCGAATCGACTTGCCTACCTATGCCTTCCAGCACGAGCGATTCTGGCTCGACGCCAAGGAGATGTTGGCGCGGTCGTGGCTGGGTGCCGAGCTGGGTGGAGTCAGTTCCGTCGGACTCGATGTCGTCGATCACCCGTTGCTCGGAGCCGTTGTGCCGCACCCGGAGTCGGGTGGGGTGAGCTTCACCGGACGTTGGTCGGTCGAGTCGATGGAGTGGTTGGCCGACCACAGCGTGCTCGGTACCGTCTTGCTGCCGGGTACCGGTTTTGTGGAGCTGGCCGGTTATGTCGGCGGTCTGTTGGGCTGCCCCGTGGTGGACGAGCTCGTCCTGCACACCCCGTTGACCTTGCCGGGCGAGGGCAATGTTTCGGTGCAGGTTGTCGTGGCCGCCGCCGACGAGATCGGTCGTCGGCGCTTGAGTGTGCATTCTCGGCAGACGGCCGAGGGTCCGTGGTCGTTCCACGCCGAAGGTGTTCTCGCCCCTGGCGAGGTGGTCGCTGATTTCGATCTCACCGCATGGCCGCCGACCGGTGCGCGGCCGATGCCCGTCGACGGCGCCTATGACGAGCTGCTCGATGCCGGGTACGGGTACGGGCCCTTCTTCCAGGGCTTGCGGGCGGCATGGCAACGTGGCGACGAGCTGTTCGCCGAGGTCGCTCTCCCCGATCCGCGGGACGCCGAGGGCTTCGGAATCCATCCCGCGCTGTTCGACTCGGCCCTGCATGCCGGGATAGTCCATGCCCGTCGCGGTGGTGACGGTGATTCCCCCGCACTTCCTTTCACCTGGAACCGGGTGGTGTTGCATGCGGCCGGTGCTGCCGCAGTGCGGGTGCGAATCCTGCGCGAGGGCAACACGTTCGGTGTGCAGATCGCCGATGAGCAGGGCCGGCCGGTGTTGTCGGTGGGCGCCTTGGTTTCCCGGCCGGTGTCGGCCGAACGTCTAGGTGCGGACCCGGTGTCGGAGGCGCTGTTCGGCGTGCAATGGGTCCCCGTGCCGCTGTCGGCGGCGGAGCCGGGTCGCGTGGTTGTGCTCGGTTCTGGCCGGAGTTCCGGGGAGGTCCCACGTTACGGTGATCTCGCGGCGTTGCTCGCCGAGCTGGATGCGGCCCAGGACCCGGTTGTCCCCGAGGTCGTGTTGCTCGAGTGCCCCGACCACGATGGCGCTGCGCCGGCGGCCGCACGCAGGCTCCTCGCCGGTGTTCTCGACACGGTTCAGCGGTGGCTGGCCGATCCTCGCTGGGCCGGTTCGCGTTTGGTTGTGCTGACCAGACAAGCGGTGGCCGTTGCCGATTCCGAGCAGGTGCGTCTGGATCAGGCCCCGGTGTGGGGGCTGTTGCGTGCCGCGCAGGCTGAGCACCCGGGTCGGTTCCAGTTGCTGGATCTGGATCGCGACGGTGACCCGGATTCTGTCGT
>NZ_JBHXMY010000867.1:0-1785 GCF_042720195.1 Nocardia sp. NPDC058497
ACCCACCCCAACCACACACACCACAACCCCCACCACCGCCCCCGCCCCCCCCTCCGGGGCCCCCCCGCCCTCCCCCCGAACCCCCCCCCCCCCGCCCCCGGGGCTATTCCGCCTCTCGATCGCTGCTCTTATTTCACGCCTGCCTTGATGGCGGCGTCCTGCGACTTCGCGATCGCTATTGCCACTTCGGCCGGGACCCGCTCACCGGTCTTGCTCTCGAATTCGAGGATCGCAAAGGCGCTGCCCTCACTGAAAGCTACGACGGTTGCCCCATCCGGGGCGTTCAGTATGCCGCCACCAACACCGACGTCGACAGGAGAAAAGGCCGCGCCTCCGGCCTTCTGGGACGCGCCATCCTTTGCCGCCGCGAGGGCTGCTGCGGCGGTCTCCGAATTCTCGCGCACAATGACGGCCGAACTGATCTTCTCAGTGCCCTCACTGTTGCCGAAAATGCCGATGATGCCGTCCTGTTGCGGCTTGGTGGTCTTCAATGTCCAGCCGGCGTCGATGTCGCCCGGCTTGATGAGCAGGCTCGGGTAGTCGATCGATGCGGGCGACGAGGCCGCGGTGCTGGTCGGCGCGACCGAGGTGGCGGAGCTGGCGACGGACGACGATCCCTCGTCGGAATTGCAGCCTGCGATTCCGGCGGACAGCGCCACAGCGGCACCAAGCAACGCAACTTTCGATATCTTCATCCGACGATGATGACCGGTGGCCCTGACAAAACTGCTGGGGGCTGCTGGTGTGAATCTGGTTGCCGCCGGAAACCGGCGTCAGATGTCTAGTTCCTCGATCTGCGGGTGCGAGTGGATGTCCTCGACCTTGCGGTAGAGCTTGTCGGGGACACGGCCCTTCAGATCCGACACGTCGTCGAGGATCTCGTAGTCGTAATCGCCCCAGTCCCACGGCCGGTCGCCGATGCCGAACATCCGGCGCCAGTACTTCCAGTCCTTCAGGTCACCGGCGGCATCGCCGGTCGGATAGTCCTTCCACAGCGCCTTGTGCGTGTGGAGCACGAGCTTGCCTTTGCGACTGCGGTAGACCCGCTGGTGCAGCACCCGCTCGTCGCCGACGTCGCGCCATTCGCCGAGCAGGGTGCCCTGGAACCGCACCTGCCGCACGCCGTCGCGACCCACCTGGAGCACGATCTCGTCGAAACCCGCCTGGCGTCCTTCTTCCAGGTCGATGAATCGGCGCAGCGCGGCGACGACCGCGCCGGAGATGTTGCCGCCGACGAGCTCCTGCGCCCGCTGGAACAGGGGCAGATCGTCGTCGGCTACGTAGATCGTCTTGTTGGGCATGAACCCACTATACGTAGATGTATACGTACACACAAGAGGTGGATATGGGCGGCGTGGTGAACCCGCGCCGGAGCCAGCCCGTTTCCCTCGTGTACGCGACGATCCGCCCGTCGATACCTGCTGATTAACGGAGGTACTCGACGGGTAGACGCGCCAGGAGGAGGGCAGATGCCGGACAGAGTGGTCGACTACCTGACAGACGCGGTGTCCGAGCTGGGGGTCACCCATATCTTCGGAGTCGACGGCGCCAATATCGAAGACCTCTACGACGCGATCTTCGACGCGGGCGGGAACCCGGTCGGCATTGTCGCCAAGCACGAGTTCTCCGCGGCCACCATGGCCGATGGCTATGCGCGCAGCACCGGGGGTCTCGGCGTCGTCGCCGCCACCTCGGGCGGCGGGGCGATGAATCTGATTGGCGGGGGAGCCCCAAGACCAACCACACCCGGGGCGGGTCGGGGGCGCAAAGGGCACCCCCCGCCAA
>NZ_JBHXMY010000868.1:0-1783 GCF_042720195.1 Nocardia sp. NPDC058497
CGCCGGTTCACCCGGTGGCCTCGGCTCCCCGAACGCGGGTGGCGCGGTGCCCGGTCTCCTCCAATCACCCACTACCGGTGGCCAACTCGCGGGCAGCGGCAACGCCGCGGGAGCACGCGCGGCTGGCATGCCCGGCACGGGCATGATGCCCGGCGCCGGCGCCGGTGCGGGCCGCAAGGCAGACGATTCCGGTTCCGAACACAGCTCCCCGGAGTACTTGCGTGGAGTCCAACCTGAGTTGCTCGACGACACCCACGTCCTCGCTGGTGTAATCGGTGACGATCCAGCAAACGAATTGGATGAACCACCCTCGAATTCGCCCGGTGTCGCCGAATCTCCGACCAGGCGCTCGTCGGTCCTCGACCAGCCTGCCGCCGAGTCAGCCGATACGCCACCAGCTGTGACATCACTCCTCGAACAACCCGCGAGCACCGAAATGGCCGGTGCAACTGCGACACCCGACCCCACGCAGTCAGCGATTGCGCCCACCGCACCGACGTTGCCGCCCGAAATCGCGGCCTTGCTCGCCGAACACGGCACGCCGGAAGTCCCCGCGCCCACCGCCGAGAGCGAGCGCACCAACCGATGACCACACCGCCGACATGGACCCTGACCGGTGACGAATTCGACTGGGTCTGGCGCCAAGAAACCCGTTTCGACGACGCGTACGACCACCCCGACCCGCTCGCCGTCCGCACCACACCGACCACCGAACCGGAAGGCGACAAGCTGAGAGAAACTCTGCGCGAACGCTTTCCACGAGGCGGTGATCGTGGCCTGTCGGCGATGTTCGCAATCATGGCCAACGCCGACACCCGAGTAGCCTGCGTCAACACCGTCGGTGACACCGAAATACGTTGCCACGGTGCAGCACTCGAGGGTCTCGGGGTCGTTGCCGCCCAGCGCATCACCCCGACCGAAGGTGGCGGCCCCGTCCGCCTCGCCCTTGTCTCCCGCGCGACGGTGCCCGCGCATCTGGCAGCGATCCTGCCCAACACCGAACCCGGTGGGGCAGGTCCGATCGTCGGCTACACACCACGGGTCCGAGGTCAAGAACCGCCAACCTCCTGGAACCGCGACGCCGCAGGCCGTCTCCCCGCCGAGGAACGCATCCGCAAGCTGATGCGCCTGCGCCGCAGCGCCGAAGGCTATTTCGTCATCGAACGCAACCCCGGCAACCACCGCCCCATCCAATACCTGAACTGGATCGACATCCCACCAGGCCAATTCGCCAGCGGCCGCTACCTCATCGAGGTCAACGACAACGACACCACCGTCATCCCCGCCTCCCCCGACATCGTCGCCCGCGAGATCAGCAAACGCGGCCACTTCCATACAACGCCGAAACGACAGGATGACTGATGACCATCGAATTCGACTACGGCAAGGCGCAGATCTCGGCGTTCACCCAGTCCGCGCGGGCCGGCGAGTTCAGCTTCGATGAGACTGCGGTCATGGCAGCAGTCTCGTTGTACGACAAGATGATTCAAGACCTATACGCGCTCCGAGACGACTTCGACAAGGCCCAGAACGTCAGCGGGTTCGGCGGATTTCCATCAGCACACGAGCTGCAGCAAGGGTTCGCGACGAAGGCGACCGAGGGCTTAAACGTACTGACACAGCTGATAGACGCGGCGATGCAGATGCAGGAAGGTCTCCTCTGTGCGGCGAACAAAGTGCCGGAGGCCGACGACCTCAACAGGCGACGTATCGCGACTTTAGCGCGCGAAATCGACGGGCAGGCGTAGCCAATGCGAGGACTCGTCACTGCCCTACTCGGCAG
>NZ_JBHXMY010000869.1:0-318 GCF_042720195.1 Nocardia sp. NPDC058497
GGTCCTCGGGTGTGCGCCTGCGCTTTCCGCGGGTGAGCGGCGCCCTGGACGACGGCGCCTGGCCCGCCCTGCTGACACCCGACGACCTGCGCCCTCTGAATGCCCTGGTCCGCGGGGTGAACCCCCGCTTCGTCGCCCGGGCGGGCGCGGCGGACGAGCACGGCTGGACCGTCGCGATCGACCTGGCCGACGAACCCTTCCGCGAAGCATCCGAGGTGGCCGTGACCCGGTTCAGCACCGGCGCCGGCTTCGCCTTCACCGATCGTGGGAAGCCCCTGCCGCTCACCGTCGTGTGTGCGGTCGCCGAGAGATGGACTG
>NZ_JBHXMY010000869.1:328-1772 GCF_042720195.1 Nocardia sp. NPDC058497
GGTGAGCCCCTCCCTCTGTGTGCGCCCCCCCCCCCCACACCGGGTGCGGGGCCCCCTCGCCGAGAGATGGACTGACATGGCCAACAACTTCGCCGACCTGTTCGAGCACTCCGTCGACGCCATGCCCGACCGGGTGGCGCTGATCCAGGGCGATCGCCGAACGACCTTCCGCGAGCTCGACATCCGGGCCAACCGGCTGGCCGACCAGCTCGCCGGGATCGGTGTCCGGCGCGGCACCCACGTCGGTTTCCAGATGCACAACAGCATCGAGACCATGGAGACGTTGATCGCCTGCTTCAAACTGGCCGCCGTCCCGATCAATATCAACTACCGGTACGGGCCGACGGAACTGGCCTACGTCTACGACAATGCCGACCTCGACGTGCTGGTGTATCACGCCACCTACGCCGACGCCGTCGGCGCCGCCCTCGCGCTCACCCCGACCGTGCGGCGGTCGATCTGCGTCGACGACGATCTCCTCGGCGCGCCCACCCCCGACGCGATCCCATACGAGTCACTGCTGGCCGCAGGCAAGCCGTTCCGGCCTACGATCCAGCGCACCGGCGACGACCTGTTCATGATGTACACCGGCGGCACCACCGGCATGCCCAAGGGTGTCGTGTGGCGCCAAGAGGACATGTGGCGGGTGCTGGGCGGCGGTGTCGATTTCTACTCCGGGGAACCGGTGCGCGACGAATTCCAGCAGTCCGAGACCGGCGCGCAGGCGGTGCCGAGTATCTGGTTCGTGCTGCCGCCGCTGATCCACGCGGCGGCGATGATGCCCACCTTCACCGCCCTGTGGTCGGGCAATGCGGTGATGTTCGAGCCGCGTTTCGACCCGGCCCGGGTGTGGCGTGCCGTGGCCGCGCAGCGGCCGCACGTCATGGTGATCACCGGCGACGCCATGGCCCGACCGCTCATCGACGCGTTCGACGCCGAACCGATGGACGCATCCTCGCTGCTGGTGATCGCCTCTGGCGCGGCGCTGCTGTCACAGCCGGTGAAGAACGCGCTGCTGGAGCAGTTTCCGTCGACGATGGTCTCGGACTCGATCGGGTCCTCCGAAACCGGTTTCGGCGGTATCGGTTTCGCGCAGAAGGACGACAATCCCGCGCGGGGACCTCGGGTGCAGACCGGTCGCGGCGCGGTTGTCGTCGATGCGGACGGGCGAGTCGTCGCGCCCGGTGAGGAGGGCTGGCTGGCCAAGACCGGTGCGGTTCCCCTCGGCTACTACAAGGACCCCGAGCGCACGGCGCGGCTGTTCAAGACGGTGGACGGGGCGCGGATCGTGGTGACCGACGACCGGGCCCGGGCGGAGTCGGTCGGCGCGATAAACCAGATCGGCCCGGGCCAAAAGGTGTTAAAAAACCGCGGCGCGAAGGTGTTACCCGAGGTGGTCGAGGCGGGCGGGTAAAAACCCCCACCCCCGTTAGACACAGTCGGG
>NZ_JBHXMY010000870.1:0-1764 GCF_042720195.1 Nocardia sp. NPDC058497
GGCCACACCCCACGGGAGTGTTTAATGTTTTAACTAGGATACAAGAGTAAACAAGCGCTTTTTCAACGCGCTGACTAATCCGGCGGCGGAGACCAAAGCCTTGCTGGACCAGCAGCGCGGCAGCGGCCGTGAGCCCACGCAGGCCTGGACCGAGAACTTCGGCCAGCGGGCGATCGTGCACGGTGAACTCACCGCTGCTGCCGTCGCCGGTGGGGTGCCGGTTGAATGGGTCGATCAGGCCCGCGCACGCGGCACGAAAAGGATCCGCTGGAACACCAACCTGTTCCTTCGACCGGCCGCCCCGATCGACCGGGACGCGCTGTTGCAGCAGCTGGGAGCCGACTACGAAAGGTTGGCGCGCTTCTGCGGAATCCACGCCGCCTACAGCGAATTCATGCCAGCACAGGGATCGAAACTGCCGAGCGCGGTGGACAACGTGGTGAACACGTTGTGGCGCCGCAGTACCCAGATCGGGGTGCTACTCGGCGTCGACGGCGCACAAGCCGCACACTACTGGCCGCACCAACGCTGGATGGAAACGGCCACCGCCGCAGCAGTGGGGCTCGGTCCCGATCAGCTCGCCCGTCAGTGGCACGAGATCGCCGCGACGAATATCGCCGGCTACGCCGTGCAGTCGATGGCGTTGTCGAAGGCGGAAATCGACCCCGATCCGCAGTTCGCCGCACCCGAGCCGGAAACGGTGCTTTCCGCTCTGGCGCAGCGGGACAGGCAGCGGCCGGTGCTGTTCTCCGACGCCGCGGGTGCGCATATCAGTGCTGCCGTGGACGCGACTGCCTCCACGAGCGCACACACCGACTACGACCCGCTGGTGAACCCGCCACTGTTCAGCGACCGGCCCGGCAACTACCGCGGGGTCGAACCATGACCAGGCCGGCCCCTCCGGCCCGGCTCGTCGCCGACCTCCCCGCTGAGCAGGCCGAAGTCCTCGCCAACATCCATGATCTGGCTCGCCGGGCGAGTGCGATCCGTCGCGAACAGCGCCACTCCCCAGAGCTTGCTCGGCTCGACTTCGACCGCAGTATCGCCGAGATCACCGCCGCGGCACTCGGCGTCCCCGCAGTGTGGATCAACCAAGCCAGGGAACTGGGAACCAAGAACCGGGCCTGGCAACCCACCACCGTGCTGCGGGACCCGCCGAAGGACAACGTGGTCCGGCGAGGATTCGGTCGAGTCGTCGCCGACACCGACCGAATTGCAGACATGGCGGCGGTGACGGTGGTCCGCGAACACCACCTCCAACACGCCGGTATCGACGGCGAACCCGAACCGGCGGTGGCCCATCAACTCTGGCGCAACATGGAGGCATTGCGCACACGCGTCATTTACACCGCCGACGCGATCAACATGGATTCGGCGCGACGAGCCCGGAGCTGGACGGTCACCGACGCGAACCTGGCTAACCGGGTCCACGCGCACAGCCACCTCGCCGTCGATGACCTGACCGCGCTGTGGCGCGACCTCGGTACGCCCGCGATCGCCGCGAGCGTACGGTCGTCGCTGGCCAGCCTTCGCCGCACCACCACCGCCAGTGTCGAGCTGGACATGGAACCGGCGACCACGCAGGACCTGCTCACTCGCGCTCGCGAGCAGCTTGCCGTCGATCCGGCACCGGGGTCGGAACGCGGGCAAGGACAGGTGATCGATGCCGCCGTCCAGGCTGCCCTGCCCGTAGCGGCATTCGAGCCCGACTCCTCCCAGGAGCAGGTAGTGAACCGGGCTGGTAGTGGACCGCAACAACATCAC
>NZ_JBHXMY010000871.1:0-1761 GCF_042720195.1 Nocardia sp. NPDC058497
CCGCGATCAACCTCAAACAGAAAAACCGCGCCGGCCCCCCGCACACCCTAACCCGCAACACCCCAAAAACCCACCCCTCGGCGCAGCTTAGCCCCGCGCCGGCCGGGATCTCCGTCGCCTGGTGGCAGGTGATGGCCGCCGTGCAGGAACAGCCGCTGCCGGTCGCCGGGATCGCCCGCGCCATGGGTATCACCAGGCAGAGCGTGCAGCGGGTGGCCGACCTGCTCGTCGCCGAGGGGATGTGCGAATACCGCCCCAACCCCGCGCACAAGCGGGCCAAGCTGGTGGCGATCACCGCGGCGGGTGAGGCGGCCATCCGGCGCATCGATCCGCAGCACGCGGTGATGGCGCGGCGGCTGGCCGACGCGCTCGGACCGGCGGCGTTCGCCGAGACCGTCGCGGTGCTGACGCGCCTGTCCGCCGCCCTCGACACGATCATCGCCGCCGACGAGTCGGCTAGTTGAACATCGCGACACACCAGCGGTCGAAGTCGTGCAGGTTCTTGCCCTGCTCCAGCCAGTCCCCGTTGCCTTGCACATTCCCCCCTTGGGTACTACCAGCGCTGGTCTCCCTACCAAGGTGGGCTGCGGTGCCGATGGATGTCGGCCCGCCGCGGTGACCTGGGTGTGATGTGGACTTGCTACCGTTTCGATCTAGCAAACGCGCAGTCGTTTCGCGCCACAAGAGATAGCCGCGTCCAACGGAACGGATCGGATATGTCAAGAGCAATCGCAGCAGTAGGCGCAGTACTGGCAGCACTCGGCGTGACGATGGCCGGGCAGATCGGGACGGCGAACGCCGCGGATCCAGCCGTCCTCGGTGGCGGTTCCGGCATCGGCGTGAACGACGCCACCTGCACGCTCACCACGATCGGGCACGATTCCGGCGGTCGGCTGGTCGGGATCACCGCCGCGCACTGCGGTCCCCTCGGCGCCGACATCAAGGCCGAGGCCAATCCCGGCGCGGGCGTCGTCGGCGAGATCGCCTACCTCAACGAAAATATGGATTACGCCGTGATCACCTTCGACCCGGCCATGGTCGTTCCGGTGAACCGCGTCGGCAACACCACGATCACCGGGATCGGCGGACCAGCACAGTTCCCCGCCATCGCCTGCAAAGAAGGCAGGACCACCGGCCAGACCTGTGGCATCACCTGGGGTGACCCGCTGCAATCCAACATCGCGACGGTGACGCAGATCTGTGTCATCTCCGGTGACTCCGGTGGGCCTGTCGTGGTCGGCTCGACCCTCGTCGGCATGGTCAACGGGTATATGTACGTGCCGTGCCTCGGACCGGAGGTCGGCATGAACATGACCAGCATCCTCGGCGATATCGATGCGCACGGTGGCGTCGGAGCGGGTTTCCGCCCGATCTGACCGGGATATCAGTCGGCGACACTGGACTTGCGATCGGCCAGCACGCCACTGGCGAGGGCCCGCTCGACCAGCTCCACTCGCTTCTGGTTCTGCGGGAAGTCGTCGACCTGGAACGTTCGGCACAGTGCCCGCAGGTGGGTCTTCACGGTGGCGATGCTCAGGCACAGATCCTGCGCGATCCGGCCGTTCGACGCCGGGTAGCAATGCGCGGTCTCACTCCCGCGAGACCCGCACAGCGCCTCCAGAACCAGGTATTGGGCATCGGTGAGCGAATTCCGTGATACCCGCAGGACGGGCGTCGTCGGCACTTCCTCTGTCAGCAAATGGGTGCCCTCGCTGAACGTGAACACCGTCTGCCCGACCTTGAGGGTGTCGCCGGATACGA
>NZ_JBHXMY010000872.1:0-1756 GCF_042720195.1 Nocardia sp. NPDC058497
AATCCGTTCCGGCCGGGGCCTTCGCGTAACCGGGTGTGTGGCAGCCGGTTACGTGCCGACCCGCAACGCGGCCCGGTCGGGGTGATCCCAGCGCAGCGTCCACGTGGCGGCCTCGGGGTTCTCGGCGGTGTGATCGCGCAGGGCGGGCAGCGTCCAGTGCTGATCTGGTGGGGTGCGGCGCAGTGCCGCCTGCTCGCTCAGTTCCAGGCGCACGGTGAGGTCGAAGTCGAGGCCGCGGCCCAGCAGCATCGGTCCGGCCAGGACCAGTACCAGGTCGGCCGGTGCCGTGCGGACCGCCGCCCGCGCCGATCGATCGCGTTCCTCGTCCCAGAGCGCGGGCAGCCAGCGACCGGACGACCGCAGTGCGTCCAGGATCTCGCGGCGCACCGCGTCGTAGTCGAACCAGGCTGTGCGATAAGACCATTCGTCGTCACGCCCGTATTCCATCCGCAGCGACGCCGGCCGCACGAAGTCGTGCAGGGACACCACCTGCGCCGACCGGCCCCGCGCGGCGAGCGTGTCGGCGATCCGCCGGGCCGGCTCGACCGGTGCCGCGGCATCGGCGCCGTCGACGGCGAGCACGCGCCGCCCGGGTAACTCGGCCAGGCGGTCGGCGACGATCCCGGCCATGGCCGCGGGGGAGGTGGGCGTGAACGACGGCACCGCACTATCACAGCAAATTCCGAGGCGCGGCGCCGAGCCGGACAGAACGGGCGGTCGGCGACGGGATAATCTCGAGCGCATGGCGACTATCGAAGAGGCGCTCGAGATCGAGCAGCTGGAACGGGACATCTTCCGTGGTGCGGCCACCGAGTCCCAGCTGACGCGCACCTTCGGCGGTCAGGTCGCGGGCCGGGCGCTGGTCTCGGCGGTGCGCACCGTCGACCACTCGTTCCAGGTGCACTCGCTGCACGGCTACTTCCTGCGGCCGGGCAACCCCGAGGAACCCACGGTCTACCTGGTGGAGCGCATCCGTGACGGCCGGTCCTTCTGCACCCGCCGGGTCACCGGCGTGCAGGACGGGCAGGCGATCTTCATGATGTCGGCGTCGTTCCACCGCGGCGACGAAGGGCCGGAGCATCAGGACGTGATGCCCGAGGTCGAAGGGCCGGACCTGCTGCCCGACGCCAGCGTCACCCTGAGTCCCGAGCGGTTGTGGGCGATGCGGGAGTGGGAGCACTGGGACATCCGGACGGTCCCGTCGGACCAGGTCGCCCAGCGCGAGGGCTACGTCTCCCAGCAGCAGGTGTGGTTCCGGTACCGCCACAAGCTGCCCGACGACCCGCTGTTCCACGTCTGCACCCTGGCCTACATGAGCGATATGACGCTGCTCGGCTCGTCCAAGGTGGCCCACCCCGGTGAACCCACCCAGGACGCCTCGCTCGATCACGCCATGTGGTTCCTGCGCCCGTTCCGCGCCGACGAATGGCTGCTCTACGACCAGTCCTCGCCCTCGGCCGGTTTCGGCCGCGCGCTCACCGGCGGCAAGATCTGGGATCGCGAGGGCAACCTGGTCGCCGCGGTCGTCCAGGAGGGCTTGATCCGGACGCCGCGCCACAAGTAGCGGTGGGCCGGAACCGGTGTGGGTGGCCGCCGCACCGGTCCGGCATTCCTCGGTCGTCGGCCGGGGTCTCAGAGTGCGTCTGAAAACTCCGTCTAGGGTGTACCGGCCGTCAACGACCGTTGCCAGGCACTCGCCCAACGGTGTGTGAGGCTTGCCATCTGTTCGCCGGAAGTGCACCGATCACTCTGGGAT
>NZ_JBHXMY010000873.1:0-1754 GCF_042720195.1 Nocardia sp. NPDC058497
GGGGTATCTCATCCGCTTTTGTGACCTAGGGTTGTGGCTCGAGCTCCTCGCAGATCGTGTTGGCCAGGCGGGTCGTCGACAGTGGGTCGAACGACTCCGGTGAATACTTCGCGTCCACGTTCACCTACCTTCCTTCCCGGGTGTCGACACCGCGTACGTAGGGGGACGGGACGAGTGTCGGGCGCTTCACTCGTCGAGATCCGGTGTGTCCACGGCGTCCTCTGGAATGGACTCCGGTGTCACGTCGACGACTGCTCCCGCACGGTAGTACCGCCACGCGCTCCGGTACTCCTGGGTCTCCTTGTACATGATCACGTAGCCCCTCAGAGCGGTGATCTGCCAGTCCGCGGGCAGCGTCGCGGACACCAAGCGGAACGCCTCGTCCGAGGTGAGATCCGCGCGGTCGACGTCGAGGACCTCCCCACTCAACCGGGATGGAAGCTTCTCGTAGCGGAACACGAAAGGCAGTCCGGCCTTCAACGCCCCAAGGAAGGCTCCGACTGTCGTTTCGCCCGCTTCGATGCCGGGGACGGGAACGTCGAGGTTTATCGGGAACGCGACGTCGAAGTGCTTCTCCTTCAGGACCGTCGTGTCGCGCTGTCGCCCGGGATCCTTGTTGCCGAAGCCGTTGTTGTTCCAGGGAACGCCACCCTTGCCCTTGTAGTGGCTGATGAGCAGCTGTTCGGGCGCCAGGGCGGAGAAGTCCTCGGCGACGTATAGGCACGAGAAGGTGACCCTGGTGAGAGGGATGTCGCGGCGACCGGAGATCTTGCGCAGGTGCTGACCCAACCGGTCGCGGAGCGACTTATCGGCCTTTCCGACGTAGACGAACTCGCCGTCGAGGTAGAGCTGGTAGACACCGGGGCGTTCGTCGACACCCTCGTTCAGGTTCTCCTCGGTCAGCGGGATGGCGACCAGCGTGGCGAGCGCTGCGGCGAGCTGGTCCCCGAGTGCCTTGGTGATGCTGAGGCGGAAGTCGCTGTGGTGGGTTCCCCCACCGATCGGCGACATGTACTGACTCATCTCGGTCCCCCTTCGATCACGATCACGAGAGAACTCCATGGACTCGACTTCTGTCAATCGACTCACCACGTCCGGAACCATTCCTGTCCGACCCCCGCGGTATGGTTCGCCCATGAATGACCAGCCGGAAAGCGTGAACAGGACACGGACCAGCGTCGAGTTGTTCGCCGGTGGCGGCGGACTCGCGATGGCCGTTCACGAGGCCGGCTTCCGGCCTCTGCTGTTCAACGAGTTCAACAAGCGCGCCTGCCAGACCCTCGTCGCCAGCGCTCGCAAGACCCTGGGCACCGACGGCTTGGTCGAGATCGAGGACATCCGGCCGAAGCCACCCGCGGTGGGGCAGCCCGCGCCGCTCTATCCGGCTGATGTCCAGGACCTCGATCTCACCGCTTTCGAGGGACAGGTCGACGTACTCGCCGGCGGGCCGCCCTGCCAGCCGTTCAGCGCTGGCGGTGTCGCCAAGGGCGACGAGGACAAGCGCAACATGTTCCCGGCGATGTTCAAGGCGATACGCCAGGTACGCCCGAAGGCTGTCATCTGTGAGAACGTCCGCGGGCTCCTTCGGCCCTCGTTCGCGGACTACTTCCAATACATCGTCAACGAGCTTCGGCTCCCCCACCAGCAGCGCGTCGACTCGACGCGATGGCAGGACCACGACGCCGACCGGCGGCGGAGCCAGGCCACCCGCCCCCACCACCACAGTTACCCCCCGGCTCGTTAAAACAACAGAC
>NZ_JBHXMY010000874.1:0-680 GCF_042720195.1 Nocardia sp. NPDC058497
CGGCCCGCCCACGCCGGTCACGGTGCCGTGGAAGCCGTGCAGGCGAATGAAGCCCTCACCGCCGGAGATCTCGCCCTCGGCGGCCTCGATGGTCTCGATACCGGGCCCGAGACCGACCTCGAGCTCGATACCGGCTTGCGGGATCAGGCTGTCGATGGTCACCGACGGAACGGCGCCGTTGGACAGCTCGGACTCGACCTCCAGGCCGGGGGTCATCCACTCGAACTTCAGCTTGCCGTCGAACGACGCCGGGTAGCCGACCTGGTAGCCGATGATGATCTTGCCTTCCCACTTGTCGGCGTCGGGGCCGTCGATCCGGAAGGCGGCGGTTCCGTCGTGGAACCATTCCCGGGTGGTCGGGTTGCCGTCGAGCGGAGGCACGAAGCTGATCAGCGTGTCCTTCTGGATTACGTTGACCGTACGGTCGGCGGAGTCGACAATCCGAGCCTGGCTGTCGATGACCTCAGCTGTGGCGCCGCCGTGCCCCAGGGTCAGGCCGATCATCGCGGCCGTCGCGACCGTCAGCATGCGGCGCATGCCGCGGTTCCGACGACTGGTGGTGTCCCTCATCCAGAAAATCCTCATCAGGTGTATCGACGTGGGGGCCGGGTCGCCCGGGCCGCGGCGGCCACTTTACGCCTTGAATATTGTTTGGGGGTAAAAAGTTCGGTTGGTTAAAC
>NZ_JBHXMY010000874.1:690-1749 GCF_042720195.1 Nocardia sp. NPDC058497
GGGGCGTGGGGGGGGGGGGCCCCCACCCCACCCCTTCGCGCCGGGGGTGTGGCGCGGCGGCCCCGGCCGCGCCGCCCCCGCGGCGGCATCTTTCCGCCTTCATGATCGTTTGGCAGAAATCTGTCCGGTAGATGAACCGCCAGCGAACACTTCGATGAATATTGGCGGACGAGGTGGAGAATGCGAAAGCGCCCGGACGCGCTGTGGCCGAGTTCATAGTGAGCCGTGGCGGCGCACCCCGAACGGCAAGCCGGTGGCGACCTGCGCAACCCGACCTGTTCACGGCGTGTTCACCTTTGGTCGGTAGTCAGTTGCCAGAACATTTCGATCATGACCCAATTGCTGATGAGGGAACGCAGAACCTGATGACCGGACGTCACGCCAAGCCGACAGCAAGTATGTGGTCCACCGCGGTCGCGGTGCCGATCGCGACCGCGATCACCTCCGTCGGCGTGGCATCCGCGACTCCGGTGGACACGGTCCAGGCCACCGACGGCATCGTGCACACGGCTCCGGTCGCGCGCACGGTTCCGATCGCGGCCGCGGCACCGGTTGACATCGCCGCCGCACCCGCCTACACGGCGGTCGCCGCGCAGCCGCTGATCCCGGCCGCGTATGTGGCGCCGGCCGCGCCCATCGCCGAATCCGCTGCTCCCTCCGACGAAGAGCGGAAGATCCCGGCAATGCAGGACGGTGGACGGGCAGCCATCGACAGCGCGGCAGCCATCGGTGCCGGCGTCGGCACGGCCGCGGGCGCTGTCGGTGGTGCCTTGCTCGGCGTCGCCGCGGGCGCGGCGCTCGGCGGCGTGATCGGCGCCTCCCCAGCACTTACCGTCGTGGGCGCCCCGGCTACCGTCGCGACCATTCCCGCCGGCATCGTCATCGGCGGCGTTGTCGGTGGCGTGGTCGGCGGCGCCGCCGGCGCCACGGCAGGTGCTGCTGCCGGCGCGACCGCCGGTGCCGGAATCGGCGCAGCCGTGGGCTGGGCGTTCCCATCCAGTGTTCCCCGGGTGCTCTGAGCTACACCGCATACTCGCACGCACATCCAGCACACCGCTG
>NZ_JBHXMY010000875.1:0-1748 GCF_042720195.1 Nocardia sp. NPDC058497
CACGGGCTCTCGACGCAAGCGGTCCGCAACAACGAGCAGGCGGGGTACCTCCCCGGCGCCGAGCGCACACCGAGCGGCTATAGGATCTACACCGAGGCCCACGCGGCGGCACTTCGCGCCTACCTCGCCCTGATCCCCGCCTACGGCCATGCCGCGAGCGGCCGCATCATGCTGGCCGTCAATCACGGCGAACTCGACGACGCGCTGGCCGTCATCGACGCCGGTCACCACCAGCTGCTCCGCGACCGCGCCACCCTCGACACGGTCCGCAAGGCGATCACCCACCTGACCACCCCCACCCCCCGGGCGAACGAGTCCCGAACCATCGGCGAACTCGCGCACCTGCTCGAGGTCACCCCCGCGACCCTGCGCACATGGGAAGCCGCTCGAATACTCACGCCCCCACGCGATCCCGCCACCGGATACCGCCGTTACGGCCCCGACGACATCCGCGACGCCGAACTCGCCCACCTGCTCCGCCGCGGCGGCTACCCCCTGCACCGCATCGCCCTCGTCGTCGAACAGATCCGCGACGCGGGTGGCACCGATGCGGTGACCCGGGCCCTGGACGACTGGCGCGAACGCCTCACCACCCGGGGCCTTGCCATGCTCGACGCGGCCGCCCACCTCAGCCGCTACCTGATGTTGTGAGCCGTCAATTCGGTTGCGGTAATAGCCTGGACGGGTGCCAGCCAAGGTAGCGCCCTGGAACTGACCGAGTCCGAACGCCGAACCCTGCAGGGAAGGTTGCGGCGCCGCAGCAGCGTTCGCGTGCGGAACGTGCTCGAGAGGATCCAATACCGAGATCGGCTCCCGGGTGGCTTTCACGAGAAACGGTGCGTAAGTGGCGGGTTCTGTTCCAACGCGACCGTGTCCCCGCGCTCGCCGACGAATCACGCCCTGGCACACCCCGCACGATCAGCGACGAGCAGGTCGACAAGCTGATCGCGGCAACTCTGGAATCGACTCCACCGCAAGGTGATACGCACTGGTCGACCCGGTCGATGGCCGGCTCGGCCGGGATGAGCCAGTCCGCGGTATCGCGGATCTGGCGTGCGTTCGGCTTGAAACCGCATGTCGCGCAATCCTGGAAACTGTCGACCGAACCGGCATTCGTTTAGTAAAAATAGATCCAATCACTTGACCGGACGGCGCCGATCCCGCCGCTGACGCCCACCACGCCGGCGCGTATGACCGACGACTACGTTCGTGTGTACCAAAATCGCCGACCAATCCTCGAAACCCCTCGCCGGATATATCGACTAATAACGACTCACGACACCAGGTGTACCAACCCGAAAGGTTAGGGACCACGGCTGGCTGGTGTGTCCGCCGAGCGAGCTTTCAGCGAACTCCGACCCGAGTCTTTCTATTTGATTTCATTCAGAAATTCCCTCCAAATCACGGATCGTGGGCCGACCGGAATCCGTGAGAAGTGGGACTTGACCACCTTCGGCAACGTGATAAAGTACTCGCGGCAAGTACGCACGCATCTGAGATCTAGTATCCGACTACTATTTTGAGGAGTGCACCATGCGATTCGTCAAGACAAGCACTGTCGCTCTGGCCATTGCCGCTTTGTCGATCTTCGGGGCAGGAATGGCCCAGGCCGCCACCGTCAAGGTGACCGGTCAACTGGTGGGTTGCGCATTCTCGGCTGGCGTGTCGACCGCAACGACCGCAGAATTGACAGCCAGTCTTGGCTCGACCATCACACTCTCGGCGAGCGCAGAAGCCGAGCTCGAGGC
>NZ_JBHXMY010000876.1:0-1743 GCF_042720195.1 Nocardia sp. NPDC058497
TCTCTCTCTGCGACTCCCCCCCCACCAGTCTTTCTCTATAAAAAAAACATTTTATACCCCCTCCATCGGTGGTGGGGCGGGCCGCGCGGGGGGGGCGGCCCCCCCCCGGCCCCCCGGGGGGGACGGCTCGCTGGGCCGGGATCCGGTGGGCGGTGCCGTCGTTCGTCACGGTGGCGGTGCTCGTCGCGATCTGGCAGGTCTACGTCACGAGCAGTGGTGTCCGCCCGCAGGTGCTGCCGTCACCGCTGCGGGTCGTCCAGCAGGGTTGGGCGCACCGGGACGAGATCAGTTCCCATGCGGCCGCCACCTTGCAGGTGACGCTGGCCGGGTTCGCGGTGTCGCTGACTCTGGCGTGGGTGCTGGCGGTGATCGTGGACTTCTCGCCCTGGCTGCGGCGTGCGTTGGTGCCGCTGTTCGTCGCGTCGCAGACCGTGCCGATCGTCGCGATCGCGCCGTTGATGATCATCTGGTTCGGGTTCGGTCTCCTGCCGAAGATCTTGGTGGTCGCGTTGGTCACCTTCTTTCCCATGGCCATCGGCCTGATCGAGGGATTCGCCGCGGCCGACCGTGACGCGGGCGCGCTGCTGCGGAGCATGGGCGCCTCCCGGCTGCAGGTGTTCCGTTATGTGCGACTGCCGTCCGCGCTGCCACGGTTCTTCACGGCGTTGCGGATCGGGATCACCTATGCGGTCGTCGGTGCGGTGTTCGCCGAATATGTCGGCGCGAGCGTCGGTCTCGGCATCTATATGAGCCTGCAGAAGAATTCGTTCCGTACCGACCTGGTATTGGCGGCGGTGCTGGTCACGGCACTGCTGAGTATCGCGCTCTATCTGTCGACGTTCGCGATCGAACGCCTCGTCGCGCCGTGGTCGCGCGCGCAGAACAGGAGCCGACGTGACTGACGCCGGGGGCGACCGGATCGTCGTCGACCATCTCACCAAGTCGTTTCCGCAGCCCGGTCGGCGCAGCCCGGACCTCGACGTGCTGGGCGGGGTGTCGTTCACGGTCAGATCGGGCGAGTTCGTCACCGTCATCGGGCCGAGTGGTTGCGGCAAGAGCACCGTGTTCAACATGCTGGCCGGACTCGAATCCCCCGACTCCGGCAGCGTCGGCTTCCGCGCCGCCGACGGCGAGGACACCGCGTCGCACTGCGCCTACATGCCGCAGAAGGACCTGCTGTTCCCCTGGCGAACCATCCTCGACAACACCATCCTCGGCCTGCGCGTGCAGGGTGTCCCGAAATCGGAGGCCCGGCGCCGCGCCCGCGAGCTGTTCCCGGTATTCGGCCTGTCCGGTTTCGAGGACGCCCGCCCGTCCCAGTTGTCGGGCGGGATGCGACAGCGGGCCGCACTACTGCGGACCGTCGTCCAGGAGCGCGAACTGCTGCTGCTCGACGAACCCTTCGGCGCGCTCGACTCACTGACTCGCACCGAGATGCAGTCGTGGCTACAAGAGGTCTGGCAGCGCTACCGCTGGATGGTTCTGATGATCACCCACGATGTGCGCGAGGCGGTGTACCTGTCGGACCGCGTGATCGTACTGTCGGCGCGCCCGGCGACAGTACGCTACGAACTGCGCATCGACCTGCCGCGACCGCGCGGGTTGTCCATGATCACCGCCCCCGAATTCGTCGCGCTGGAAGAGGAACTCCTCGCGATCCTGCACGAGGAGTCGCGTCGGGCGTTGGCTCATCCGTCATGACACCTCGCCGCCTCCGGCCCGACAGCGCGCCGGCGGGGAGCG
>NZ_JBHXMY010000877.1:0-1740 GCF_042720195.1 Nocardia sp. NPDC058497
GCGTGGTCTGGGCCGACGGCTCCGATGCGGAATGGGATCGCCTGACCACGCAGCTGGTCGAGGCGGGCACCTTCAAGAAGCTCGACGAGAAGAAGAAGCCGAACTCGTTCCTGGCGCTGTCGGACCCGTCCGACGTCGCCCGCGTCGAGTCGCGCACCTACATCTGCTCCAAGACCGAGGCCGACGCCGGTCCGACCAACAACTGGGTCGACCCCGCCGAGATGCGCGCCACCATGACCGAGCTGTACCGCGGCTCGATGAAGGGCCGCACCATGTACGTGGTGCCGTTCTGCATGGGCCCGCTCGGTGCCGAGGACCCCAAGCTGGGCGTGGAGATCACCGACTCCGAGTACGTCGTCGTCTCGATGCGCGTGATGACCCGCATGGGCCAGGCCGCGCTCGACAAGCTGGGCGCCGACCGCCCGTTCGTGAAGGCGCTGCACTCCGTGGGCGCCCCGCTGGCCGCCGGCCAGGCCGACGTGCCGTGGCCGTGCAGCGACACCAAGTACATCACCCACTTCCCCGAGGACCGCGAGATCTGGTCCTTCGGTTCCGGCTACGGCGGCAACGCGCTGCTCGGCAAGAAGTGCTACTCGCTGCGCATCGCCTCGGCGATGGCCCACGACGAGGGCTGGCTGGCCGAGCACATGCTGATCCTCAAGCTGATCTCGCCCGAGAACAAGAACTACTACGTCGCCGCCGCGTTCCCGAGCGCCTGCGGCAAGACCAACCTCGCGATGATCCAGCCGACCATCCCCGGCTGGCGCGCGGAGACCCTGGGCGACGACATCGCCTGGATGCGTTTCGGCAAGGACGGCCGCCTCTACGCGGTGAACCCGGAGTTCGGCTTCTTCGGCGTCGCGCCGGGCACCAACCGCAGCTCCAACCCCAACGCGATGGAGACCATCGAGGCGGGCAACACCGTCTACACCAACGTCGCGCAGACCGACGACAACGATGTGTGGTGGGAGGGTCTGGAAGGCGACCCGCAGCACCTGATCGACTGGAAGGGCAACGACTGGACGCCGGAGTCCGACGGCCACGCCGCCCACCCGAACTCGCGCTACTGCACCCCGATGTCGCAGTGCCCGATCCTGGCCCCCGAGTGGGACGACCCGCAGGGTGTGCCGATCTCGGCGATCCTGTTCGGCGGTCGCCGCAAGACCACCGTCCCGCTGGTGACCGAGTCCTTCGGCTGGGAGCACGGCGTGTTCATGGGCGCCACCATGGGCTCCGAGCAGACCGCCGCCGCCGAGGGCAAGGTCGGCACCGTCCGCCGCGACCCGATGGCGATGCTGCCGTTCCTCGGCTACCACGTGGGCGACTACCTCAACCACTGGAGCAACCTCGGCAAGAACGCCGACGCGGACAAGCTGCCGAAGATCTTCTACGTCAACTGGTTCCGTCGTGGCGAAGACGGCCGCTTCCTGTGGCCCGGATTCGGTGAGAACTCCCGCGTGCTGGAGTGGATCGTCGGCCGTATCGAGGGCCGCTCGGGCGCCGTGTCGACCCCGGTCGGCAACGTCCCCTCGGCCGCCGACCTCGACCTGGAAGGCCTCGACGTGGTCGTGGCCGACGTCGACGAGGCGCTCGCGGTGAACGCCGACGAGTGGCGCAACGAGATCCCGTCGATCGAGGAATGGTTCGAGTTCGTCGGCGACAAGCTCCCCTCCGGCGTGCGCGACGAGTTCGAGGCACTCAAGGAGCGCCTGGGCTGATCGCCCCCCTGAGCAACGAACC
>NZ_JBHXMY010000878.1:0-1732 GCF_042720195.1 Nocardia sp. NPDC058497
AACGAGACCTGGTAGCAACCGATTCCGTGCCGGGGATGGTGGCTCAGAACCCGAAGGATCCGGTGCCGGTGCCGCCGCCGTCACCCGGGCCGGGATCGGTCGGCACGTCGGCCACGGTGACCACCTTGGTGGTCGACGAGCTGGCCACGCCGCTGCGGCCGGAGAACGTCGCGCCGATGGTGTAGGCGCCCGCCGCGCCCGGCGTCCACACGATGGAGGCCTTGCCGTTCGCGGCGACCGGGATGTCGCCGAGGACGTTGTCGCCCGCCTTGAACTGGACCGTGCCGCCCGCCGCCGCCGGGGACACGCTCGCCTCCAGGGTGACGGCTTTGCCGACCTGCGCGCCGGTCACATCCGTGAGCACCGTATTCGACACGGCATCGCTGGACACCGTGATGTTCGGCCCCTTGCCCTGGTAGGTGCCGTCGCCGAGCGAACCGCCGTAGTGCATCGAGGTCGGCAGCGGGGTGTCGCGGGCACAGTTGACGCCCACCGTGTACTGCACCTCGAAGGTCTGCGACTTCGGGCTGATGTTCGGGTACACCGGGTACTTGGTGACCCCGAATTCGGCGCGGACCCAATCCGAGGACGACGTGTCGAGCTGGACCGGGTCACCGCCCATCTTCGCCGAGCCGGGGACCGGGGTCAGGCAGGCGGGGTGCAGGTCCTTGATGTTGTAGATGTACTCCACCGGGATCCCGGTGCGCTCGAACTTCGTCGTCACGGTCACCGTGTCGCCGACGACCGGGTTGGTGTTGGACACCGTCCTGGTGAACTTGCTGTTCCCGTCGTTCCAGGTGATCGTTCCCGGTGCGGCCGAGGCCGTTGCGGGCATCGCCGCCACCGCGAAACCCGCCGCCACCGCGAACGCGGCCATCGAACCGGCCACCCGCTGCATTCTTCTGTCCACCATCGTTGTCTCCTGCGTGCACCGGGCGCCGCTCGACCTCGTCGTCGAGGCCTCGTTCCACCCGAGTTGGCGAGCAGTAGATCACGGCGATGCACCCCTGCAGACGAGATTCCGAAATGAGCATCAGTCAGATTGCGAATTCGACTCACGTTCGCCCGCGTTCACGGCAACGGACACCCCGCGCCGGTAGCGTCTCCCCCATGAAGCCACCGGCGATCGGATACCTGCGCCGCGACATCTCGGGTGTCGCCCAGTCCTGGGACGAAACGCAGATCCGCTCCCTAGCCGAGCGTCTCGGCTACCGCTTCACCAAGACCGTCGCCTTCAGCGACCGCACCACCGACCCCATCGGCCGCCTCCTCGACGTGGTCACCACCACCGAAGCAGCCGCCATAGTCACCCCCAACCTCACCCACCTCGGCCCCGACCTCCCCGACACCCTCCTCGCCGCCTGCGACATCATCACGGTCTCCCCCGAGATAACCCACGCCCGCACCATCCCCGCCCTCCCCGCCTGAGGCTAGTTCCAACTTGTTGCACTTATATGTGCAACGCACTAGCCTTGACTTGTCCCAGCGGGAAGAGTCAACACGCCAGAGGGGAGCGATCGATGGACACCGTGCTGCGCGACGACCGCGCCACCATTTCGGTGACCGCACGCGAGGCCGAGCAAGCCCGGACCGTCAGCACATTCCTGGGCGGCGCGAATCCGCCCACCTCGACGACTCCGGTCGTCGGGGATTCCGGCAGCGGCCAGTTGCAGCTGCCGCCTGAGCGCACCCCGTTAGTGCTCGAGTTGGGCGATCTCGTCAGCCGAGGCGG
>NZ_JBHXMY010000879.1:0-1727 GCF_042720195.1 Nocardia sp. NPDC058497
TGACACGGGGCGTGTTTGTGTGGGGGTGGGCGGGGGCGGCCAAGCATGAGCACCTGCGCGCACTCGGTGCCGACGAGCTGATCGACTACCGGGAGGTCGATGTCGCCGAGGTCGTCCGCGATGTCGACGTGGTGCTGGACACCCTCGGCGAGGAGAACAGCCGCCGTTCGCTGCCGACACTGCGTCCCGGCGGGCTGCTCGTCAGCATCCTGACGAGAAACGGGACCGACCTGCCCGCCGAGGCAGCCAGGCAGGGCGCGCGCTTCGCGGGGTTGCTCGTCGAGGCCGATCATGCCGGGATGCGGGCCGTCGCCGCGCTGCTCGCGTCGGGCGAGCTCACGCCGACCATCGCCGGGGTGTTCCCGCTGGCCGAAGCGGCGAAGGCGCACGCGATCGGCGAGACGGACCGGACGCTCGGAAAACCCGGGTTCAGCGCGCCCTGACCGGGGGGGCGCCGCCGCCCGGGTCCGCGGCGGCGCCGACCCAGGACACGCAATTGCGGCGACCCGAGGCACGCGGTGGCGGCGAGGCCGGAAACTCGTGAGCGGGGGCCGACGGCAAGTGGCATTGTTGACGCTGATGTGCGCACCGGTGGACCACCGGAGCGCTCGACCGTGCCGTGTTCGTCGACGACGAAGGAGATCTATGTCCGCCCCGAATCTCACCCGCGACCAGGCGGTCGAACGCGCCGCCACCGTGGCCGTGCAGAACTATCGGATCGAACTCGACCTCACCGACCAGCCACGAGGCGCGGGTTCGGAAGTGTCGGACACCTTCGGTTCGACGACCACCGTCACCTTCACCGCCACTCCCGGCGCGAGCACCTTCATCGATCTGGTGGCGCCGCGGGTGCGTTCGGCCGTGCTCAACGGCACCCCGCTGGATGTGAGCGGCTACGACGAGTCGACCGGGATCACGCTGACCGATCTCGCCGCGACCAACGAGCTCGTCGTCGAGGCCGACTGCGAGTACTCGCACACCGGTGAGGGCCTGCACCGGTTCGTCGACCCGGCCGACGACAACGTCTACCTGTACTCGCAGTTCGAGACCGCCGATGCCAAGCGGATGTTCGCCTGCTTCGACCAGCCCGACCTCAAGGCGACCTTCGACATCGTCGCCACCGCACCCGGCGACTGGCGGGTCGTCTCCAACGGCGCGACCGCCGAGGAGCACAAGGTCGGCGCGGTCGTGCGGCACACCTTCGCGACCACCCCGAAGATGAGCACGTACCTGGTCGCCATGATCGCCGGTCCGTACGCGATCTGGACCGACTCGTACGCCGACAGCCACGGCGAGATCCCGCTCGGCCTGTTCTGCCGCGCCTCGCTCGCCGAGCACATGGACGCCGAGCGCCTGTTCACCGAGACCAAACAGGGTTTCGCCTTCTACCACGACAACTTCGGCGTGCCGTATGCCTTCGGCAAGTACGACCAGCTGTTCGTCCCGGAGTTCAACGCGGGCGCGATGGAGAACGCGGGCGCGGTCACCTTCCTCGAGGACTACGTCTTCCGGTCCAAGGTGACCCGCGCGTCCTACGAGCGCCGCGCCGAGACCGTGCTGCACGAGATGGCGCACATGTGGTTCGGCGACCTGGTGACCATGCAGTGGTGGGACGACCAGTGGCTCAAGGAGTCCTTCGCGGACTTCATGGGGACGTTCTCGATGGTCGAGGCGACGCGCTTCACCAACGGCTGGATCACCTTCGCCAACAACCGCAAGGCGTGGGC
>NZ_JBHXMY010000880.1:0-1725 GCF_042720195.1 Nocardia sp. NPDC058497
GATCTGCATCACACCGTGCAACCTGAGACAGGTTTGGCGCGTCCAATAATCTGACGTGCTTCCTATCGGATCGAGGGTTCATGAACGACTGGTCGGCGCCGACGCGGGCTGCCAACGACGCGTTACGGGCGCAGATCGATTCGATGCTGGACTCGTTCACCGCCGAGAAGTCGGCATTGCTGGACGCGCAGGCGCGGGCGACCGAGCCGGTGAGCGTGTGGTCGGCGGACAATCTGGTGCGGGTTTCCGGCACGATCGCAGGGGTCTGGGAGGTGCACATCGCGCCGGACGCATTCAAACGCGCCACTCCGGAGTCGCTGGGCCGCTCGGTCACCGAGGCCATCGCGAGCCTGGCCACTGAGACGGCCCGCGTACGTGAGGACGCACTGGCACCGCTAACCTCGGGAATGCCCGACCTGCCCGACCTGATCCCGGGCGCTCCCAGCATGAAAGATCTGATCGCCCAGCTCACCCCACCCCCGCCCCCTGAGCCGAAACCGGTCGCCGAACCGCGCCGCCTCGTCGAGGACACCGACGACGAAGAGGGCGAGTACTTCCGCAACCGCGGGTACCTGCGATGAGCTCACTCAACGTCGATCCCGCCGCACTACGCGGAACACAACCATCGTTCACCTCCGTCGCCGACACCATCACCACCGGCGCCCAGGCGCTGGCAGCGGTGATCGCGGCCGAGGGCGAATGCTGGGGCAACGACGAGATCGGTGCGGCTTTCGCCAAGAACTACACCCCCGGCGTCGAATCCGGCCAGAAGGCCGTCACCGGCTTGGCCACCGCCATGACCCAATCCGGCGAGAACATGGTCACCATCGCCGACGCATTCCAGAACCAGGACACCTCGGCCGCGGGCGCCCTCGGCACCGCGGCGAGCACGCTGTGATGGGCATCGAGATCCCCGACGAGCTCCAATGGGTCGCGAAATACATTCTGGGCGCCGGTGATTGGCCCGCCGGCGACGAAACGGCGATGCGCCGGGTCGCCGACGCGTGGACCACGATGGCCCAAACCCTCAACACCGTCGACGACAACGCCACCCTCGCGTTCAACGCCGCCCTGACCGCGCTGTCGGAAGGCGAAACCCACACTGAGGTCACCGTCCTGCGTGACAATCTCCTCGCCGGCGACGAAGCGGCTTTCGCCGCCGTCCGCAAGTGGTGCGAGAAGCAGGCGGAACTCCTCAACGACGGCGCCAACGACATCGAGCACACCAAACTCGTGATCATCGGGACGATGGTCATCACCGCCGTCGAGATCCTGGCCACCGCCTGGACCGGCGTCGGATTGATCGCCAGCGCCGCGGCCAGGGTCGCCGGCCAGATCGCGGTGCGCATCGCCATCCGCCAGCTCATCGCGAACATGCTCACCCGGGGAGCCGCTAAAGCCGCCGCCCGCCTGGCCTTGCGCGGTGCCGCCTTCGAAGCACTCGAGGAGGGCGGCACCGACCTGTCCGCCCGCCTCATCCAGGTCTACAACGGCGACCGCTCATGGCAGAAGTTCGGCCTCACCGACCTGGGCCTGGCCACCTTCGGCGGCGCCGTCGGCGGCGCGGTCGGCGGCGTCCTCGGCGGCGGCACCGGGGCACTCGCCGACGGACTGTCCTCCACCGCAGGCAAACTCGCGGGCAAAGTAGTCGGCGGAACCGTCACCGAATTGGGCGCGGACGTGTCCGCCCAGGTCGCCGCCGCAGGAGTCGGCGCGGCCTTCCTC
>NZ_JBHXMY010000881.1:0-1720 GCF_042720195.1 Nocardia sp. NPDC058497
CGCTTGGTCAGCATCTCGACCGCGCGGGCGCCGTCGGTCTTGGGCAGGGTGAAGGTGATGTCGGTCTTGCCCGTGTCGACCTTGGAGATGTTCTGCAGCACCATGTCGATGTTGATCTCGGCGTCGGCGACCGCGCGGAACACCTTGGCCGCGTAGCCCGGCTCGTCCGGCAGGGCGACGACGGTCACCTTGGCCTCGCTGCGGTCGTGCGCGACGCCGGTCAGGATTGCCTGCTCCACGGGAATGTCCTCCATCGATCCGAAAACAGTGGTGCCGATCTTGTCGGTGTAGGACGACCGAACATGAACGGGAACGTTGTAGCGGCGCGCGTACTCCACGCAGCGCAGCATCAGCACCTTCGAGCCGCAGGCCGCCATCTCCAGCATCTCCTCGTAGGAGATGTTGTCGAGCTTCTGCGCGTCACCGACGATGCGCGGGTCGGCGCTGAAGATGCCGTCGACGTCGGTGTAGATCTCGCAGACATCGGCTTTGAGCGCGGCGGCCAGCGCGACGGCGGTGGTGTCGGAACCGCCGCGACCCAGCGTGGTGACATCCTTGCTGTCCTGGCTGACGCCCTGGAAGCCGGCCACGAGCACGATCTGCCCCTCGGCCAGCGCCTCCTGCAGGCGGCCCGGGGTGACGTCGATGATCTTGGCGTTGCCGTGCGCACCGGTGGTGATCACACCGGCCTGCGAGCCGGTGAACGAGCGCGCTTCGGCGCCGAGCGAATGAATCGCCATGGCCACCAGCGCGTTCGAGATGCGCTCACCGGAGGTGAGCAGCATGTCCATCTCGCGAGCAGGCGGCGCGGGGGCCACCTGCTCCGCGAGATCGAGCAGCTCGTCGGTCGTGTCGCCCATGGCCGAGCAGACCACGACGACATCGTGGCCCTGCTTCTTGGTCTCCACGATCCGTTCAGCGACGCGCCGGATCCGCTCGGCGGTGGCCACCGAGGATCCTCCGTACTTCTGAACAACGAGAGCCACGGCTAGGTCCTTCACGATCGACAATCAGGCTTGGTATCAGCGACCTAGACTACCGGCCCAGGTCCACCGGTTTCGCCGCTACCTCCCCAGCCTGTGGAAAACGACACAGGCTTGTCACCTGTGGATAACCACGGAAATCAGCTCCGGGCGAACCAGGTGACCTGCGTGCCGTTGTCGAATTCCTTGCGCTGCACCGGAGTGAACTGTGTCGGTTGGAAGACGCCGGTGAACGCTTGTACGCCGTCGCCCGCGATGACCGGGTAGCTCTTGACGATCAACTCGTCGATCTCGCCGATGAGCTGACCGGCCAGCTTCCCGCCGCCACACAGCCAGATGTCGAGGCCGTCGCGCTGCTTGAGTTCGCGCACCAGCTCGGCCGGATCACCGGAGACGATCTCGACGCCGGGGTGATCGGCCTGCGCGAGCGAGGACGACACGACGTACTGCTTCAGGTGCGAGAACGGGCTCTCGACGTGCTCGCCCGGAAGGATGTAGGTGCCACGACCCATCAGCACGGTGTCCCAGTTCTTGGCGGGCAGCTCGGGGTCCATGCCGAAGTGCGCGCGGAGATGGGTCGGAATGGCATCGGGGAACTCGGCCGTCATCCATTCCATGTAGTTCTGCGGCGTCGGATAGAAGTCGACCTCCCCGCCGGGACCTGCGATGTAGCCGTCGAGCGAGACACCGATGTAGTAGACAAGCTTTCGCATGGGTACCGCCTAAGTTGTTGTACC
>NZ_JBHXMY010000882.1:0-1720 GCF_042720195.1 Nocardia sp. NPDC058497
GCAGCGTGTTCACTGACGTCGCGTTTGATGAGCGTATCCAGGTAGTTCTCGAAGAACGCCGCACGCCGACGGCCACTGCGGCGCACCGCTTCCGGGAATCCACCGATGACAGCCCGGTCGATATAGTCGCGGCGCTTCATCGTGGAATCTCGTCCGAGACGTGGCCCGAACTCGAATACGGCATCGATGAACCGGTCGGGGGCATCGTCCAGCTCGCCCTGGGAGAACGGCCAAAGCTCGACCGTCTCCATCCGGCCGGTAAGTGCTTCGGGAAGATCCTTCAACGCCAGTATCTGAGCAGACTCGGTGAGCAGATAGCGACCTGGCCTCGAGTCGCTATCGACATCGGCCTTGATCGGCAGGAACAACCCAGGAGCTCGCTGAACCTCATCGATGACGAGCAGTCCGTCGTGTTCGATCAGGCCCGTTGGATCATCGATCGCTGCCCGCAAGGTGACAGGATCGTCGAGTGTCAGGACACGCACCGGAGCGCGGTTCGACGCAACGATTCGAGCCAAGGTGCTCTTACCCGCCTGACGAGCACCGGCGATCGAAACTACCCGCGTATCTTCCAGCGTTTCCTGGACAAGGGGAGCGATCTTTCGAGGAACGATGGAGTCGGAGGACATCCGACCATCATGCCAGGTAGAAGCTTTGCATGCACGTTTGGCCGATAATCTGATGCACGCTTGGCCGATTCACCATGCACGCTTAGACGGATATGTCCTGCACACTTGGCCAGGTATTTCATGCACGCCTGGCCGAAACATGCAGTGCACGCTTGGCCGAGATCGGCTGTCCATCCACACCGCTGTCAAGGTGGCTCTCGAACACAGCGCCCTGGAGCTGATGCTGCAGCTGTGCGCGCCCGGCTGCAGGCTCACGACGCAACTCGAACACCCTCGTAGATCGTACGGAGGTCCACCTCGTATCGCGCCGCATCGGCGGCCTTCAGCTGACTTCTGACCTGGATCGGATACACCGATCCCGCTGACCTGTAGGAGAATTCGAGAGCGTCGGCGGTATCGGTCGGGCTGTAGGCAGTGACCGTGACAGTCGCCGTGCAGTCGTGCAGCACATCCTCGGCAATGCGGCCGATGCCGCAGCACAGGTGCGTCCACGTGAACACGACATGTACATCGCCCGACACCGCATCGAAGGTACCCGCCACCTCCGCCCATCTGCGCAGGTAAGACGCCCCCTCAACGTCTGACAAGGAGCTCTTAACCGCGGGTGCGCTACTATGCCCGCGACCAGATCACCGGGGACGGGGTGGGCTGCGGCTGTAGGTCAGTCGCCCCACGATGGGATCAGTTGGACAGTTGGAGGGGGAGAGCGTGCTGCTCAACCGTGGTGCATCGATAACGCGCGTAGCGGTCCAGGCGGCAGTCGCCGTCGTGGTTTCCGCCGCCGTGGTCGGTTGCGGCTCACAGGTGTCGGGGAGCCCGACGCGCACCGAACCGGACAAGTCGAATCTGGATTTCGGCAACTACCAGACCCAACCGCGCACAGTCGGAAACGCCAAGAGCCTGAACCAGGGGCGGGCGTGGGAAGCCCAGCGTCTCGCGGACTATGTGGCCCTTCCCTTCGAGATCGACCCGGCCTACGTCTACGACAATCGCAAGGAAACGCTGGTCCACCCCACTCAGATCGTGCTGAATCGCAAAGGTCTGGGCGGGCTCATCATCAACGACACCTTCGACGAGGTCGCCGAAGACTG
>NZ_JBHXMY010000883.1:0-1713 GCF_042720195.1 Nocardia sp. NPDC058497
GCAGTATTGACGTGTCGCAGTAAGAGGTCGGCCACACTTTCGTAATCGTCGCGAATGCACTGATATACCTCGATCAAGTCCGAGTTGGCGTCAGCTAGAAAGGATCTCCCAGCGTGTTCCAGACCAAGGAAAACTGCAGCACCGCCCAAAAATGGCTCATGGTAATCGCGGGTTACCGTGTCCCGAATTATGGTTCTTATCGCCGGAATCAGCCAACGTTTGCCACCAGCCCAACGAAGTATTGGTTCAGCGTGATCAAGACTGCGCACCAGCCCCCCTCGCATGTAAATTAGGTACTAGATATACGTCAGGTTGTTACCGAAATACGGACAATCAGCTCCGGGCAGGGGTCTTGCAGGGCATGTGTGCACACCCGTCCCAAAACCTAATCGGATCAGAGTGGCCACCCCTTCTTGTTCGACTGCGCTTGGATGAAAAGAGTAGCAAGCCTAGACGGCGATGGCATCGCTCGCCTAGCAACCACCGTCCAGCAAGCGGCTTATCTCGTCGTGTCGACGACACCCAATGGCCTGAAGATTGACGGTAAACAGATACCGATTGTTCGGTATGTTTTTATGTGATGCCACCTGCTACCAACCGTCCCCCTTGGAGCCGAGCGCTGTGAAACCTAGTCACAACCCCGGATCCTTTCCGTCCACCCCATCTAAGTCCCAGTGGCTCGTTCCTTGCCCTCAGTGCGGCCCGGGGAGGCTACTTCGGAATCGCAGCCTGGGTAATCCCGAAGCAGTATCGAAGAGACCCCATCAGCCAGCACCACACCATCAGTACCGCCGTTGTTAGGCTCGCGCCGACGCTTGCGCGCCAGGCAACAACATCGCGACCGGTCCAGATCGCTGACAGACGCTCCCGAGCGGACGTATGAAGTTCAAAGGACCTCTAGTCGCAGTCAACGCTTTGCCCGTGGTCCAGGGTGCCGTAGTCCGCCCTAGATCCAGCCCTTCTCCCTGGCCTTGAGTGCGGCTTCGTAGCGGTTGGAGACGCCGAGCTTGCTCATCGCGGAGGACAGATAGTTGCGGGTGGTGCCCGGCGACAGGTGCGCACGGCGGGCGATGTCGTCGACGGACGCGCCGTCGGCGGCGAATTCGAGCACGTCGGCCTCGCGGGCGGTGAGCACGGTGTCGCCTGCGCTGATGGCCTCGGCGGCCAGTTCCGGGTCGACATAGCGGCCGCCTTTGTGCACGGTGCGGATCACCTCCGCCAGGGTCGCCGCCGAGGTCGTCTTGGGCAGGAACCCGCGCACGCCGGCCGACAGCGCGCGCTTGAGATAGCCGGGCCTGCCGTGACTGGTGACGATCAGGGTGCCCGCGCCCGGCGTGATCCGCTGGAGCTCGACCGCGGTGTCGATACCGTCTATGCCCGGCATCTGCAGGTCGATGACGGCCACCGCCACCGGCTCGGCCACCTCGGCGCGACGTCGCCAGAGATCGACGAGTTCCGTCCCGGAACCCACGTGCGCGACGACCTCCAGGTCGGCTTCGAGGTCGAGCATCGTCGCCAGCGCGGCGCGGATGAGGGTCTCGTCGTCGGCGAGGTAGACCGGAATCACATCTTCTCCCAGTGGATTTCGAGGATGAACTCGTCGCCGGTCGCGGTGACATCGAGGGTCGCGCCGACCGCGGCGAGCCGCTCGGCCAGTCCACGCAGCCCGGAGCGTTCACCGGTCGCGCCGTGGGGGTTGTCGTTGCGCAACGA
>NZ_JBHXMY010000884.1:0-1707 GCF_042720195.1 Nocardia sp. NPDC058497
CGTCCTCGACCTGGTCGGCTCACTGGTGGACAAGTCGATCCTGATCCGCGAGGCCTACGGCGTCCGCGTCCGGTACCGGATGCTCGAAACCCTGCGCGAGTACGGCCGGGAACGGTTGCGCGCCGATGGCGCCGAGCAGGCGTTGCGGCGCCGGCACCGCGACTGGTTCGAACGGCTGGCGCTGCGGGCGTACACCCAGTGGATGGGGCCCCGGCAACTGGAATGGATCGATCGGCTGAACCGCGAACAGCCCAATCTGCGTGAGGCTCTGGAGTTCAGCCTGACCGAGCCCGACGAGGTGGCATCGGCCGAACGGATCGCGGTCGCCCTGTACGAGTTCTGGGTCGCGCGGCAGCGGGCCAGCGAGGCCCGCTATTGGCTCGGGCGCGCACTGGAGCGAACGGGCGGCGCGACGTTGGAACACATCGCGGCACTGAGCGCGGACACGATCTTGGCCGCGATGCAGACCGACATCCAGTCCGGGTCGGCGCGAATCGAGCAGGCGCGGTCGCTGGCCGGCGGCGACGAGGTGTTCGGTGCCTATGTCAACGGCGCGGGGTGCCTGCTGGCTCTGTTTTCCGGCGACTTCGCCGGTGCGGTGACGCAGTGCGAACAGGCACTACCGGTGTTCGAAGCCGCCGGTGACGTCTTGCATCAGGTGTCGGTCCTGCTGGCGCTCGGCGCCGCCTGCGGTCTGCTGCAGGACACGGACCGCGCCGCGGCGTGCCAGGAGCAGGTGCTGGCCATCACCACCGCGCTCGGCGAGTCGGTCTACCGGTCCTACGCACTGTCACAGCTCGCCTATACGACGGTCGAGCGCGGCGATCTCGAACGCGGGGCTGTGCTCGTGCAGGAGAGTCTGCGGCATTCCCGGGGAATCGACGACTTGTCGGTCGTCGCGAGCGGCCTGGCGACTCTGGCCTTTGTCGCGGCCGAGCAGCGTCATGCGCAGCGGGCCGCGGTGCTGGTCGGCGCGGCCATGTCGATCGCCGAATCCGTTGGCAGCCAAGCGGTCACGATTCTCGAGATGTTCGGCCATCGCCATCAGGCGCAGGAGTCCGCCACGCGTGTGCTCGGGCAGCGCGCTGTCGACGCGGCGCTGCGCCGGGGCCACGACCTCGGTATCGAAGAGGCCCTCGCCTACGCACTCGAGGAGGATCCGGCCGCGACGGAGGAGCTGCCTGCCGCGATGGCCGCACTGACCCGCCGCGAGAAGCAGATCGCCGAACTCGTCGCCCAAGGCCTGACCAACCGCGCCATCGCGGAGAAACTCGTCATCTCACAGCGCACCGCAGCGGGCCACGTCGAGCACATTCTGAGCAAGCTGCACTTCACCACCCGCGCCCAAGTCGCCGCCTGGGTGGTCACCCAAAACCAGAAGTAGCGGGGTCGCTACCGGGTCAGGTGTGATCCCACGGGTTGATGACAGGCACGTCCACCGGCTCGAAGTCCTTGGCATTGCGAGTCACCACCGTCATACCGTGCTCGTTCGCCGTTGCCGCGATCATCGCATCGCGCTCGGGTCCAGGATCCGGCACATGCCACCGTGCGGCGCGTCGACCCACAGCCAGATCGAGTGGCAGGATCCGGTTCGCGAAGACGTCCAGCACATCGTCTTCGAGCCACCTGCGCAGCCGACTGCCCTGGACGGAGTCGTGCCGTTCTCTCCGGCAGATACCGAGCTCGACCACCATGAGCTTGATCCCT
>NZ_JBHXMY010000885.1:0-1695 GCF_042720195.1 Nocardia sp. NPDC058497
CCCCATCACCCCCACCCTCCGCCACACTCGTTTTTTTGCGGTGTGTTGTGTTTGGTTTTGAGTATAAGAGACAGCCTTGAAACCTTGGGCGCGGAAGAGCCGTTCGGCTGCCGCCAAGACCTTTTGTCGCGTCGCTGCTTGTTGCTCCGACCGCGACTGAACATGTTCATTGAACATGTTCAGAACGCTATACCATGATTGATCTTGGACGCAATCCAGGACGTGAAGAAACGCATGTCAGAGAGGGTTTCTCGAAAGTGGAGCCAAGGGGACTCGAACCCCCGACCCCCACGGGCGCCACCTGAATACGGCGATTCCGGACCAGTCCGCAGCGTGAGTGGCCGGTTACGCGGCAGTCTCTGGGATATCAGCGGCTGTAGACGAGGTGGGCGATGCGTTCGGCGAGCATGATCGTGGTGAGGTTGGTGACGCTGGAGGGCACGTACGGGATGATCGAGGCGTCCACGACACGCAGGGCGGCAAATCCGTGCACGGCTCCGCGGGAGTCGACGACGGCCTGAGGCGAGTCGGCGGCACCCATGGGGGCGGTGGAGGTGGGGTGGCCGTAGATGGAGAGGTTGGATTCGACCACCTGCATCAGTTGCGCGGCTTCGTCGGGCAGTTCGCGCGGGATCAGAAGCCCGGCGAGCGATGGCGTGAGTGCCGGGTGACGGGCCAGATCGCGGGCAAGTTGTACGCCTTCGAGCATGCGCCGGCGGTCGCGGTCGGTGCCGAGGTAGTTGTGGTCGATCAGGGGCTGGGAAAGCGGATCGCGGCCGGCGAGGCGTAGCGTGCCGTGTGCGTCGGGGAGCACGAGAGCCGTGGACAGGGCGATGACGCCGCCGGTGGGCATGAACGGAGCCCCGTTGGGATGCACGGCGACGATATTCAGGTCGAGTTCGCCGTCCGCGGCCTCGCTGGAGGCGGTCCACAGCAGCGCGCCGAGGGCCGGGGTCATCTCGGCTCGCCCCGGAGCGAGTTCGTAGATCGTGTGGAAGAACGGGTGGTCCTGCAGGTGTTGTCCGACGGGTAGGTCGGCGTGGGGCTCGATGCCGAGCGACGTCAGGTCGCCGACGGGGCCGATGCCGGAGCGCAGCAGGATCGCGGCGCTTCCGTAGGTCCCGGCAGAAAGGATCACCTCGTCGGCGTTGTGCACGGCGCCGTCGGCGGTGACCACTCCGGTCGCACTCGTACCGCGGAACAGGACCCGGTCGACGGTGACGGCGCTGTGCACGGTGAGATTCGGGCGAGCGCGCACCTCAGCGGTGAGGTAGACCAGTGCTGTGTTCTGCCGGATCCCGTCGACGACGTTGACGGCGAAGGCTCCGACGCCGCCCTGCTCGGCGCCGTTGAAGTCGGCGATCCGTTTGTGGCCACGGGCGACCGTGGCGTCGATAAAGGCACTGTGCGCGGGGGTCAGCTCGGAGTCGGTCAGTTGGCGCACGGGCATCGGCCCGCTACGCCCGTGAAACTCGTCATCGCCGGTGGGGGTGTTTTCCAGGGCGCGGAAATACGGTAGGACGTCAGCGAAGGTCCAGTCGTCGAGCCCTTGCTCGGCCCATCGGGCGAAATCGCGGGCGCGGGCGCGGAGGGCGGCGCCGACGTTGACGGCGGAACTCCCGCCGATCACCTTGCCGCGCATAGTGGCGATCTCGGGGCTCAGTCGCCCGCCCCGTGAGGTGTATCCCCAGTCGC
>NZ_JBHXMY010000886.1:0-1692 GCF_042720195.1 Nocardia sp. NPDC058497
GCTGATGGGTCTGGGCGGTGCGATGCTGCTGCCGTCGAGCCTCGCGCTGATCTCGAGCCTGGTCACCGAACCCCGCCTGCGGGCCACCGCCATCGCCGCCTGGACGGCGTTCGCGGCGGGCGGGTCAGCGATCGGCCCGATCATCGGCGGGGTGCTGCTGCACAAATTCTGGTGGGGATCGGTCTTCCTGATCAACATCCCGGTGGTGCTGGTCTTGCTGGCGCTGGGCCCGTTCGTGTTGCCCGAGCATCGAGCGGCCGGGAGGGGACCGCTGGATCTGCCGAGCGTAGTGCTGTCGATCGCCGGGATCCTGCTGGTGGTGTACACCGTGAAGGAGGCCGCCGCGGCGGGCATGACCACGTCGACGGCCGTGGCAGGCGTCTTCGGCATGGTCGTGCTGCTGGTGTTCGTGTGGCGGCAGCGACGGCTTGCCGAACCGCTGCTGGATCTACGGTTGTTCCGGCACGGACCGTTCCGGCTCGCCGTCTCCGCCGGCCTGGTCGGCACGCTGTCCGGCGGCGGGATGGGATCGCTGACCAGCATGTACCTGCAATCGGTGGCAGGGCGCGACGCACTCGACGCGGCACTGCTCGGTATTCCCGCGGCGACGGCAGTCTGCGTGTTCTCGATGAGCGGCGCCGGGGTGGCGCGGCGGCTCGGGGTGCGCAACGCCTTCGGGGTCGGGCTCGGCGCCGCCGCGGTCGGTAACCTGCTTCTGCTCGGCATCAGCGTCGACAGCGGAATCGCCTGGTATATGGCCGGTTCCACCATCGCCGGTATCGGCTACGGGATCGTGCTCATGTTGGTGCCCGACCTGGCGGTGGCCGCGGTGCCACCGGAACGGGCGGGCTCTGCAGTCGGCATCACCGAGACCAGCATCGAACTGGGC
Source organism: Nocardia sp. NPDC058497 (assembly GCF_042720195.1). NCBI lineage: Bacteria > Bacillati > Actinomycetota > Actinomycetes > Mycobacteriales > Nocardiaceae > Nocardia > Nocardia sp. NPDC058497. The sequence continues at coordinate 890 of NZ_JBHXMY010000886.1, forward strand.
AACGCCCTGGGGCTTTCCCTGCTCGGCTCGCTCGCGGCGCTGGTATTCCGTTCCGGCAGCGACTTCGCCCCGACGCTCGGGGAGACACTCGCGCGGACATGCGATGACCCCGCCCTGGCCGATGCGGCGCAGAGGTCCTTCGTCACGGGCATGCACGTCGCCACCACGACCGGTGCGGGCCTGCTGGTCTTGGCCGCGGCCGCAGCGGTGCTCGGATCGCGATCGATCGGTCGTACGACCGTTTGACCTGCGCCATTCGCGGTAATCGGATCATCTACCTCGTATTGACGATGCCGGTGCGACGTGCGGCCGCAGGACGGTGGGCAGCCACGGCAGCGGCGGATCCACCGCGCCGTCCAGCACGCCGCCCACTGGATCGTCGACGCCGTCGCGGCGCACCGGGTCCTCGGCGGGCCGGTAGATCTGCCGGACGATGAGCGCGCACAGCCCGATCACCGCGAGGTCGCGCAGCACGACCGCGCCGGTGAACCACTGCTCCGGCACGCCCTTACGGTCGGTGCCAAGGAAGTAGTACATGCGCGGGACCCACACCAGCGCGTCGATCGTCATCCACGCCAACAGGATTCGCCGATGCGGCAGCGCCAGCACCGCCAGCGGCACCAGCCACAGCGAGTACTGCGGGCTCCACACCTTGTTGGTCAGCAGGAACGCGGCCACCACCAGGAACGCCAGCTGCGCCACCCGCGGCCGCCGCGGCGCGGTCAGGCCGAGGTAGCCGATGGCGGTGCACGCGACCGCGAACAGCAGCAGCGACACCGCGTTCAGCACGGTCGGGGTGGCCG
>NZ_JBHXMY010000887.1:0-1684 GCF_042720195.1 Nocardia sp. NPDC058497
TGTGGACCACGCTCGGCTCGGTCGTGGGGGGGGGGGGGGCCGGGCGCGGCCGGGGGGGGGGGGGGGGGTCGAGCTGACGTGTTCTGTAGGCAGCCGGAATATCGTTGTCGGCGCGGACTTTTCGATCGAGCCGGGCGAGACCGTGGGCATTGTCGGGCCCAACGGCAGTGGCAAGACGACACTGCTGCGGACGCTGGCCGGTATTCGGAAGCCCGCGCGGGGACTGGTGCTCATCGACGGTCAGGTTCTGCACGACCTGCGTCCGCGCCAACGCGCGACGACCGTCGCGCTGGTCGCACAGGACGAGAGTCCCTCCGCCGACATGCTCGTAGGCGAGGTGGTCGCGTTGGGGCTGACCCCCTATCTGCCGCCGTGGGGACTCGGCGCACCGCGGGAACGTCAGCAGGTCTTGGAAGCGCTCGCCGCGGTCGACCTCGCTGGTTTCGCCGATCGTCCGGTGCAGCAGTTGTCGGGCGGTGAACGTCAGCGCGTGCTGCTGGCTCGTGCGCTGCTGCAGGACACCCCGGTCCTGCTCCTCGACGAGCCGACCAATCACCTCGACGTCACCCACCAGCTCGAGCTCCTCGGCATGGTGCGCGGATTGCGCCGCACCGTCGTCGCCGCCCTGCACGATCTGTCGCTGGCCGACCGCTACTGCGATCGGATCATCGTGCTGCACAACGGCTCCGCCCGACCACCGGCTCCGCCCGCGCAAGCACTGACACCCGAGGTCCTCGCCGAGGTGTTCGGTGTCGACGCGGCCCGCGTCAAGCATCCGGCGACCGGCGAAGACCACCTGTTGATCACCCCGCGAAAGGCGCGATGATGAAGAACCCCGGCCGGATCCTGGCCACCACCGCACTCGCCGCCGTCCTGGCGGCCTGCACCGGCACCACCGCAGACCCCGCGTCGACGATCACCGTGCGCAACTGCGGCAAGGACACTCCATTCCCCGCGCCGGCGCAACGGCTGTTCGTCAACGACGGCAACCTCATCTCGATGGTCCTCGCCCTCGGCGCGCAGGACCAGGTGGCCGCCGTGTCGAGCATCCAGCGCGACGCCGACACCTTGCGCAAGCACTACGGCACCGCCGTCGTCGACGGGCTGAAATCCGTCGCCCCCGAATACCCGTCCCGCGAAACCGTGCTCGCGCAGCGCCCGGACGTCATGGTGGCCGGCTGGAGCTACGGCTACGACGAGGCGAGCAACCTCACCCCCGCCTCCCTGCAGAAGGACGGCGTCGCGGCCTACATTCTCACCGAGAGCTGCCGCCAGCAGGACGGCGCCGCCGCGCGCGGCACGGTCGAACCGTGGACCGCGCTGCGCACCGACCTGACCGACCTGGGCGCGATCACCGGCCACCCCGACCGCGCGGCGGAGGTCACCGCCGACCTCGACAGCAGGCTCGCTGCCCTGTCCGCGGCACCGAAACCGGCGAAGGCGCCGACCGTCTTCCTGTTCGACAGCGGCACCGACACCATCTACTCCAGCGGGAAATTCGGTGCGCCGCAGGCGATCCTCGAAGCCGCGGGCGCCCGCAACATCCTCGACGACGTCGCCGACACCTGGACCAAGGTCTCCTGGGAGCGGCTCGCCGCCGCCGACCCGGACGCCATCATGTTCGTCGACTATCCCGGGCAGTCCTACGCCCAGAAGGTCGAGCTGCTGCGCACCAAACCTGGCA
>NZ_JBHXMY010000888.1:0-1681 GCF_042720195.1 Nocardia sp. NPDC058497
CGCGGGGCCCCTTTGTTTTTTTTTAAAACACAACTCTGGTGTCGGGGGGCGGTGCGCCCCGGGGGCGGGGCTCCGCCGGGGCGGCCGGGGCCCCCCCCCCCCGCGCCGGGTATTGATCATGGTCTTGCGGAAGATGCGTCTGACCCGGGATTGCTGCTCCGGATCGGTGAATTGCCCAGCCATCCAGTCCGCTGCGACGGATTGGTCGAGGACCAGGCTGGGCGCACCGGTCGCGATCGCTTCGATGACAGGTACGGTCGGCGCCGCCGGAATTGTGTGCTCGCGCGCGTGCGCGGCCGTGCGGGTGAGAAGTGCCTGTTCGAGAGCGATTGACATGGAGTCGTTCTTCCTCGTGTGAGCGATTGGGGTACTCCAATCGTCGAAGAGCGAACGTCCCGCAAATAGGCACCCAAGGGGTGTGGATCCCCCACCCGGCAGCCGGGCAGCTCAGGCAGTAGCGACGAAGCCCGCGACGGCGTCGGTGAAGGCGTCGTTGTCGTCGCCGGCCGCGGTGTGCGCGGCCGCGGTGATCTCGGCGAGGCGGGCGTGCGGTGCCAGGGCGAGGAAGGCGGCCGCGCCCTCGTCGCTGACGACATCGGACTTGCCGCCGCGGACCAGCAGGACCGGGATGGTCAGCGACTCGGCGGCGGCTTCCATCTCGGCGATGCGGGCCTGCGGGTTGTCCTCGAGGCCGGTGAGCAGGTCGGGGTCCCAGTGCCAGTACCAGCGGCCCTCGCGCTGACGCAGGTTGCGCAGCAGGCCGTCGGCGTTGTCGGGGCGCGGGCGGTGCGGGAGGTAGGCGGCGACCGCGTCGGCCACCTGGTCGAGGGTGTCGAAGCCGTCGCGGTGCCTGCCGAGGAAGTCCATGACCCGTTCCACGCCTGTGGATTCCGAGCGGGGCACGATGTCGACCAGCACCAGGGCGCGGATCGCCTCACCGCCGGGTGTCGCGGTGGCGAGCAGGCCGGTGATGCCGCCCATGCTGGCACCGACGACGACCGCGCCCGCTTCGGGCGTCGCGCCGAGCTGCTCGAGCACCGTGAGCAGATCGCCGACCATCGCGTCGCGGGTGTAGTCGCGCGTCGGTGACCAGTCGCTGTCACCGTGGCCGCGCGCGTCCACCGCGACGACGTGCATGCCCGCCGCCGCCAGCGCTCGACCGGTGCGCTTCCACGAATGCCGGTTCTGCCCGCCGCCGTGCATCATCACGACCAGCGGCCCACCGGGCACACCGAAACTGTCGGCGACCAGGGTGAGACCGTCGCAACTACGCAACCGCAGCGTCGTCGGTTCCAGCGGCTCGGTGGAGCTCGGCATGACACCTCCTGAACTTTGTTCACTGTGCTGAACGTTGTTCAGAATGTAGCGTGAGGCCCCGATCGAAGGGAAGTGGGGACCAGTGGCCGAATCGAGCCGGGCGGGGCGGCGTGACGAGATCGCCGAGGCGAAACGCGCGATCATCCTGCGCGCGGCCAGGACGATCTTCGAGGAAGACGGCGTCGACGCGGCCAATATCCGGGCCATCGCCACCGCCGCCGGCTACACCCCCGGCGCCCTGTACGCGTACTTCCCGAGCAAGGAACACATCTACGCCGCCCTGCTCGGCGAATCCCTGGAACGCCTCTCGGCCGACGTGGTGGCGGTGACCGTCCTCGACGACCCCGCCGTCCGCTTCCGAGCC
>NZ_JBHXMY010000889.1:0-1678 GCF_042720195.1 Nocardia sp. NPDC058497
GCTGGTAGGCGAAGTGCTCTCGCCATCGAATTCTCCGGCCGACATGGAGGAGAAGAAGGCCCGGTATGCCGGTGCCGGCATCCCCTGGTACTGGGAAGTGACGTTGGAGCGAGCACACAGCGCGATCGCCTCGGTTCGTGCCTATGCGCTGGAGACGACCCACGGCAACCTGCCGCCAGGTGTCCGTCCATTGCACCAGGCCAACTACATCCTGGCGGGAATGTGGTCGCCCAAGAAATCCGGCGGCATCGTCATGGCCTTGCCGTTCCTGATCGACATCGCCTGGGGCGAACTCGAATTCTAGGTATCTCGGAGAGGTGAGGTTCCATGAACGAGGCGATTCGGCTGCTCGCGTCAGCGGCGACTCCCGACCCTGAATTCGGCGACGATCTCGAAGCGGTGCGTGACACCGTGGGCCCGATGCCGGACGACCCGTGGGCACACTGATCGATCGACACGATGGTGTTCAAGGCCCCGATTACCCCCGGATGAGTTTGGCGACCGTGCCGATGGACAGCTTCGGGGTTTCCTCTTCGACCGGGGTGTGGGGGTCGACCACCGTGGTATGGGGGATGACGGCTTCGGGGTCGGCGAACGCCGCGTACTTCTTGTCGGCGAGCAGGGTGTTGAGGAGGTAGCCGGTGAGGAGGGCTCGGGTGGTTTTCTCGGTTTTGTGTTCGTAGCGGCCCGCGCCGAGGGCGGCGAAGAGGCGGCGGCCTTCGACGATGCCGTTGTGGGAGGCGCCGTCGAGGGTGCGCAGGATCGAGGGGCCCGACCAGGCGGTGGCGAGGGCGCGGGCGTTGGAGCTGACGGAGTCGAGGTCGAGGGCGCCTGCCAGGATCAGGCCGGGTGTGTCGAGGTCGGGGGCGATGTTCTCCGCGGTGGGGGAGGTGGGGGCGGGGAACAGGGCGGCGACGGCGGCGACGCGGCGCTGAGCTGCGGCGATGACGGCGGCGCCGGCGCCCATGCCGTGGCCTGCCAGGGCGAGGCGGTCGGGGTGCACGCTGATGGTGCCGTCGCCGAGGCGGACCTTGCTGACGATGTCGAGCGTGGTGAGCAGGTCGGTGCCCAGGTCGAGGTGTGACGGGATCGGGCCGCGTTCGGTGTCGGGCGCGGCGACGACGAAGCCCCACGACGCGACGTGCTCGAGCAGGCTCTTGTAGTTCTCGGAGCTGGTCAGCCAGCCGTGCGCGAACGCGATGGCGGGCAGGTTCAGCCCGGACTCGGGCGTGTAGACCACACCCGGCTGGCCCGCGATCCCCAGATTTCCGCGCAGAACACGGTGGGGTCCGCGCGCGGACAAGGTGCTGAGGAGCGACTTCACCGACACCGACACGGGGAGAAGAGTATCCGATCACCCCGCGCGCGGCGGAAGCCCTGGCTGGGAACCTGGTCCGCCGCGCGCGGCCGACACCGAGACGGCGAGAATCGGAGCCTGTCGCTAGGCTGGACCACCATGTGCGGAATCGTGGGCTACGTCGGGTACCGGGACGCGCTCGGCGTTGTCGTCGACGCGTTGCGACGCATGGAGTATCGCGGATACGACTCGGCGGGGGTCGCGATCCTCGACGGAAACGGGTCGATCGCGGTCGAACGCAAGGCGGGCAAGCTGGCCAATCTGGAGGCCGAGCGTCGGTATCGTTTAAACAAAAGACGCTGCCCCCCAAGAGAATGGGTT
>NZ_JBHXMY010000890.1:0-1677 GCF_042720195.1 Nocardia sp. NPDC058497
GGGGTGTGTTTTTTTTTTAAACAGACCTGTGGTGGGTTTTTTGGGGGGGGCGGCGGGGGGGGGTGCGGGGGGGGGGGGGGCATGGGGCCTGCCCCAGCGACCGCGCCTGAGCGGCGTCGGCGGCCTCGATGATCCGGTCGACGATCGGCCGGTGCACGGCGTCCTTGGCGCGGGTGGTGTAGCGCGCGACCATCGCGACCAGCGCCGCGGCCTGGGCCGCGTGCAGGGCGGCCACAGCGCCGCCACCCGGTGCGGGCACCTTGGCGCCCAGCTCCGACAGATAGTGCTCCAGGGTCACCGACCCGAACGAGGGGGCGATCTGCTGCGGCGAGGCGGTGGGCTGCGACACGACGTGGTGACCTTTCGATGCGGCGAGAACTGCGGTGGTACTCGCCTTTAACGCTACCGCGTGCCGACCGGAACACCCCGCCCGACCAGCACCTGCGTCGACAGACCGACCGGTCGGGGTGGCTGCGCGCGCCGGGGCTATGTTGGGTGTCATGCGGATCGGATTGAGCATCAACTACTCGGGCGGCTTCAAGGAGGTCGCGGCCGAGGTCGCCGACCTGGAACGGGCCGGCCTCGACATCGTCTTCGTGCCGGAGGCGTACTCGTTCGACGCGGTCAGCGCGCTGGGCTTCCTGGCCGCCCGCACCGAACGGGTGCAGCTGGCCTCGGGCATCCTGCAGCTCTACACCCGTACCCCCAGCCTCACCGCGATGACCGCGGCGGGCCTGGACTTCGTCTCCGACGGCCGCTTCATCCTCGGCATCGGCGCGTCCGGCCCGCAGGTCATCGAGGGCTTCCACGGCGTGCCCTACGACGCGCCGATCGGCCGCACCCGCGAGCTCGTCGAGATCTGCCGGAAGGTCTGGCGCCGCGAGAAGCTCAACTACCAGGGCAAGTACTACCAGATCCCGCTGCCCGCCGACCGCGGCACCGGCCTGGGTAAAGAGCTCAAGCTGATCAATCACCCCGTGCGCGAACGCATTCCGGTGCTGCTCGCCGCGCTCGGCCCGAAGAACGTCGAGCTGGCCGCCGAGCTCGCCGAGGGCTGGCAGCCGATCTTCTTCCTGCCCGAGAAGGCCAAGGACGTCTGGGGCGACGCGCTGGCGGCGGGCAAGGCCAAGCGTGACCCGTCGCTGGGCGAGCTCGAGATCTTCGCGGGCCCGCCGCTGGCGATCGGTGAGAACGTCACCCCGCTGCTGGACTTCGTGAAGCCGCACCTGGCGCTCTACATCGGCGGCATGGGCGCCAAGGGCAAGAACTTCTATCACACGCTGGCCACCAAGTACGGCTACGGCGCGGCCGCCGACCGCATCCAGGAGCTGTACCTGGCCGGTGACAAGCAGGCCGCCGCGCAGGCCGTGCCCGACGACCTGGTCCGCGACGTGTCGCTGATCGGCCCGGAGGGCTTCGTCAAGGATCGCATCGCGGCCATGGCCGAGGCGGGCGTCACCACGCTGAACGTCACGCCGCTGGCCGAGAACGCCGCGGGCCGGGTCAAGCTGATCGAGCAGCTGCGCGCGCTCTGCTGACCTGCCGACGACAACGCGGCCCCCGCCGGTGAAATCAACCGGCGGGGGGGCGGTTTTGTGGGGTGCGGGACTGTAAGTCGCCCAGGCGGCGGCCCCCCGGGGGTGGATGGGGTACCCCAGGTGCAGGGTCGTCATCGTG
>NZ_JBHXMY010000891.1:0-1665 GCF_042720195.1 Nocardia sp. NPDC058497
CCGCACCCGCTCTGACTTCCGCTCTCGTGGGCTCGGAGTTGTTTAACCGAGACCGGGGGCGCTCGCGACCGGGCCCGCCAAGACCGAACAGGTACTCGGCGCGCTGACGGCGGCCGGATCGGTGCGCGGCGAGTAGTGCGGTGCCGTCAGTTCACGATGATGAAGTTGAACAGCACCCTGAGGTTGGCATCCCAGCCGACGTGGTACCGCACCGTCATGGTGCCGTCGGCATGCGGGACGACATTGCGGACCTGCATCGTCGCGTGTCCGTGAAACGGGATGCCGTCGACATCGAGCTCGGTCATGGTGACCGACACCTGGCTGTCGGCCCAGACCTGGGTGTTCGGGAATCCGAACACCCAGGCGCCGGTGCCGTGCGTGTGCAACACCCGCTGAGCCCAGAAGATGGACGAGACATTCGTGTAGCCGGCTCCCCTGATCCCGACGCCGTTGTCGCGATATCCGGCCTGCGATTTCGTCTCCTCGAACAGCTCCTCTTCGGTGTCCGGGCTGGCTGCCAGGACCGCGTCTTCCATCTCCGAATCCAACATCTCCCTGTCCTTTCGAACCATGTGGAGAAACCCTGCGCAGTAATCGTCTCGCGCAGACCGGCCCGTCCGAACGCGTAACGCACTACCCCAAATCCGCAGCATTACACCGGTTCGCCTCAGGCGGACAGTGTCCGTCCGATCGTCGCCGCCACCGCGGCGTGCGCGAGGTATTCGGCGATGTCGTGTGCCCGTTCCTTGGGGTTGTCGACCGGGAGATCCCGCAGGTCGTTGCCCCACGCCGGGCGCAGCGGACAGCCGATGGCGATCGGATCACCGGCGTACCAGGTGTTGAGCCACTCACCGACCCGTTCGGGCCTGCTCGCGCCGCCGCTGAGCAGCTTGCCGTAGACCCCGTCCAGGCCGAGCGGGCTGCCCGCGGTCACCAGCAGGCTCACGTCCAGTTCCCGTGGCAGCTGGGTGAGCAGGTCCATCGCGACGACGGTGCCCAGACTGTGGCTGACCAGGATCACCTCGCCGCCGGCGGGCATGTCGGCGAGCGCGGTGTCGAGCACGCTCTTGCGCACCCGATCGTCGTCGAGATAGGCGGCGACGTCCTTGAAGATCGCGCCGATGAGCAGCGAATCGAGGCCGCTGCGCGCGGCGATCCAGCCGAGCTGGTCGCGCACCCGGCCCAGGACGACCGAGCCGAACCCGCCGAACCGTTCCTCCGCGATCAGATCGGTGGAGACGTCACCGGCACTGGGCATGCCGGCACGCTCCGCCGCCTGGGCGACCAGGCTCTCGTAGAGCTCCGATCCGGTGTCGACGGCCGATTCGCTCGTGCCGAGGCTCGCCATGAGCTGGTCGCCGTAGAAGGGGAAGTAGACGTCGGCGGGGTCGATCGGGCTCAGGTCGGCGAGGGTGAGTCCCTTGTTCAGTCCTGCTGTCCAGGCGCGACGGAGATCAGCCGGGTCGCGGCCCTGCTGACTGCGCCCGTGCAGGAACACCACACTGCGACGCCCACCGAACGCGCTCGGCCTGCCCTGCGTGCCGCGCATCACCGCCTCGACCGCCGAAACATGCCGTGGCGCGGGCATTGTCACGTCGGCGACCACCGCATCGGCCGACAAGCCTGCCGCTTGCCCGAGTTCGTCGAGGAGCTTTCGCTGTGCCG
>NZ_JBHXMY010000892.1:0-1663 GCF_042720195.1 Nocardia sp. NPDC058497
AAAACGATCTCTTTTGGTCGGCTGGGTCTTTTGTGTATCAGAGAGTGGTATAAGAGACAGGTGCGCGCCGACCTGCCGATGTATGTGATGGTCGGCGACCAGGATCCGCTCAACGACGGCACCCGCCTGTCCGACCAGTTGGTGCAGCGCTACCGCGACGCGGGCCTGACCGACATCACGTATCGGATCTACCCGGGCGCCCGCCACGAGGTGCTCAACGAGGTCAACCGGGACGAGGTCGAAGCCGATCTCGTCGCCTGGGTCACCCGCGTGCGGGTCTGAGCACCCAGTCAGCCCGATACCGCCCGACCTGCGCGCGGGCGGTGGAACGAGTACGGAAAGATGGAGCACCGTGACCGGCGACATCTTCGACGAACTGACCTGGCGCGGCCTGATCGCGCAGTCCACCGACCTGGACGAGCTGCGGGCGGCGGCCGCCGCCGCGCCGCTGACCCTGTATGCCGGCTTCGACCCCACCGCGGCCAGTCTGCACGCGGGTCACCTCGTCCCGCTGCTCGCACTGAAGCGTTTCCAGCGGGCCGGTCACCGGCCGATCGTCCTCGCGGGCGGTGCCACCGGCCTGATCGGCGACCCCCGCGACGTCGGCGAACGCACGATGAACTCCACCGACACCGTCGCCGAGTGGGCCCAGCGCATCCGCTCCCAGCTCGAGCGTTTCGTCGACCTCGACGATTCGCCGACCGGCGCGGTGATCGCCAACAACATGGACTGGACCGGCTCGCTGTCGACCGTCGACTTCCTGCGCGACGTCGGCAAGCACTTCTCGGTCAATGTCATGCTCGCCCGCGACACCGTCAAGCGGCGGCTCGAGGGTGACGGCATCTCCTACACAGAATTCAGCTACATGCTGCTGCAGGCCAACGACTACCTGCAGCTGCGGCGCGAATACGGCTGCACCTTGCAGGTCGGCGGCTCCGACCAGTGGGGCAACATCATCGCCGGCGTCGAGCTGAACCGCCGCGTCGACGGCGCCCACGTGCACGCGCTCACCGTTCCCCTGGTGACCTCGGCCGACGGCAAGAAGTTCGGCAAGTCCACCGGCGGCGGCAGCCTGTGGCTAGACCCCGAGCTGACCAGCCCTTACGCCTGGTACCAGTACTTCGTGAACACCGCCGACGCCGATGTCGTCCGGTACTTGCGCTGGTTCACCTTCCTCGGCAGGGAAGAACTCGACGAGCTCGAGCAGGCCACCGCGGAACGCCCGTTCGCGCGTGAGGCGCAGAAGCGCCTGGCCGCCGAGATGACCACGCTGGTGCACGGCGAAGCCGAGACCCACGCGGTGGAACTGGCGAGCCAGGCCCTGTTCGGCCGCGGTGACCTGCGCGAACTCCCGGAGTCGACGCTGGGCGCCGCCCTGCGCGAGACCGCGATCGACGGCAAGGTCGCCGAGGTCGTGCCGGGCGAACCCAACACGATCGTCGATCTGCTCGTCGCCTCCGGCCTGGCCGAGAGCAGGGGAGCGGCCCGTCGCGTCGTCAGCGAAGGCGGCGCGTCGGTGAACAACGAGCGCATCGGCGACATCGAGTGGACCCCGTCCGACGCCGACTACCTGCACGGGCAGTGGCTGGTGCTGCGCCGGGGCAAGAATAAAAATGGCGGCGTCCGACGGTTAGCCTGATCTCGCGGCGGACTGGGGGGTGAC
>NZ_JBHXMY010000893.1:0-1656 GCF_042720195.1 Nocardia sp. NPDC058497
GCCAACCTCTTCGAAAGGCATCCGTGTGAAAGAACTCAGTGTCATCGAGATCTGCGCAGGTGCAGGTGGGCAGGCTCTTGGCTTGGAGCTGGCTGGGTTCAACCACGAGTTGGCGGTCGAACTCGACCCGATCGCAGCGAAGACTCTCAAACTGAACCGGGACCGGTGGACGGTTAAGGTAGGCGACGTTGCTGACCCGAAGGTCTTCGACCCCCATGAATTCGCGCCCGAGGAGAGGACGGACCCCGTCGACCTCCTCGCGGGAGGCGTCCCGTGCCCACCCTTCTCTATCGCAGGAAAACAGCTCGGAGCCAATGACGAACGTGACCTGTTTGCATGGGCTGTCTAGCAGGTCGCGGTCATTCAGCCGCGCGCGTTGCTCCTCGAGAACGTTCGAGGGCTCAGCATGCCTCGTTTCGCCGGTTACCGACAGCATGTACTCGACCGTCTTCGAGAATTCGGCTATTCAGCGGAGTGGCGCCTGATACAGGCCTCTGAACACGGAGTGCCCCAGCTACGGCCGCGGTTCGTCTTGGTTGCGATGCGGCCGGAGGAGTTCCAGTACTTCCAGTGGCCGGCGAAGTCAAGCGATCCGGGAACCGTCGGCGACGCGTTGCGAGCGCTCATGAAGCGGGGTGCACGGGTCGAAGCAGGGGGTAAGAGCAGATGGGTTACGTGGAAGGGAGCAGATGCGTGGGCCGACAAGGCCAACGGTATCGCTCCTACAATCGTCGGCGGATCAAAGAAGCATGGCGGAGCCGACTTGGGACCGACACGGGCTAAGCGAGCCTGGGCTGAGCTCGGCGTCGACGCTTACGGTGTTCACGACACGGCCCCTCCCTACCAAACGCGCCCGATGACAGAGCACGGGCCGAAGCTCACGAACGAGATGGTCGCCAGGCTTCAAGGGTGGGTGCTCAGAGACCGCACAATCGAAGGTCACGAGGAGATGTTGAAGAACGAACTGCCTGTCGGGTACGACGACTTTGCATGGACCTTCGAGGGCGGCAAGACCGCTGTGTACCGCCAGATCGGCAATGCCTTTCCACCACCAGTCGCCCGCGCAATCGGCCTGTCCATCGCGGCAGCTCTACGTCACCAGGGAGATCGTATCGACCGAGGTATCAACCCCACTGCCGACCCTGTCTATCAAGCACTTCGAGACCAGGAAGTCTTCCTGACTGCAGCGCAGATCGCCCGCCAGACCGGCCTGGATCTTGACGATCCGGAGATCGACCGACGCATCAGCTTGCTCAGTCAAGATTTCGAAATCCACAAAGAAGTGCGACCGACCGGGCTTGCCTACAAGATCGGACAATTTCGAGCCTTCGTCGGACAGGACGACCACGGGCGCCACGAGTACTACAAGTCGAATCTGTCCCGCGTTAGTTGATCCGGCACCGCACCCGGGCCTTCGTGGCATAACGAGAATGATTAAGAGTAGAGGCCACCCCTACCAGGGTCCAGCAAGGTCCTTGAGACGCCCAGTGGACTGAGCTCACAGCGCCATGCCCGAAGCGCCCACCCACGAACTGCAGCCCATTCCCAGTACGCCGACGCAACCCACTCGGATGATGTCAACGGAACGCCAATACTGAACACTTCCCGGCACCGAAATTCTGACCCCTCCGGTCGGTCGGGTTAATGGTTCAGTCT
>NZ_JBHXMY010000894.1:0-1655 GCF_042720195.1 Nocardia sp. NPDC058497
TGGCAAACCAACGCGCGTTTGGCGGGGACATCGAGCCGTCTGGCTTACCGTCGCGCGCCTGGCCTGGCCATTGCGTCGCCCGGCTCGGCCACAGAGTCGCAGAGCAGGACGTCCCCGCCGACCGGCACCCGGGGTGGCGCGGCGGGGTGCCGACCTGGGCTGGGCCGATAGTGTGCGGCTACGGCAGCAGGACGATGGAACCGGTGGTCTTGCGGCTGGCGAGATCTCGGTGGGCCTGGGCGGCGTCCGCGAGCGGGTAGGTCGCGCCGATCCGGAAGGTCAGCGTGCCCGCGGCGATGCCGTCGAAGACATCGGTTGCGCGCCACAGGAATTCGGCGCGGTCGCGGGTGTAGGCGCCCAGGGACGGGCGGGTCAGCCAGAGGGAACCGGCCGGGTTGAGGCGTTGCGGGTCGAACGGGGGGACCGCGCCGCTGGCCGCGCCGAACAGGGCCAGGGTGCCGCGGACGCGCAGCGAGGCGAGGCTGGCTTCGAAGGTGCTGGCACCGACGCCGTCGTAGACCGCGGCGACACCGGCGCCGTCGGTCAGCTCGCGGACCTGCGCGGCCAGGTCGTCGCTGTAGCGCAGGACCTCGCGGGCGCCGGCCTGGCGCGACAGCTTCTCCTTGTCGTCGGTGGAGACGGTGGTGATCACCCGCGCGCCCTTGGCGGCGGCCATCTGGGTGAGCAGCAGCCCGACGCCGCCCGCGCCCGCGTGGATGAGCACCGGATCGCCGGGTTCGGGGCGGAACACCGATTCGACCAGGTAGTGCGCGGTCATGCCCTGGAGCAGGGCGGCCGCCGCGACGATCGGTTCGACGGCGTCGGGCACTTTCACCGCCAGGGCTGCGTCGACGGCGACCTTGTCCGCGTAGCTGCCCGGCGCCGCGGCCCACGCCACCCGGTCACCGACCGCGAACTCGGTGACCTCCGCGCCGACCGCTGCCACGATGCCGGTGCCTTCGGATCCAGGTATATAAGGAGTAGCCTGCGGATACTGTCCGGTGCGGAAGTAGATGTCAATGTAGTTGACGCCCACACCCTGGGTGTCGACCAGCAGCTGACCGGGCCCGATCTGCGGATCCGCCACCTCCACGTACCGCAGGACCTCGGGACCACCGTGCTCGGAAACCTGAATCGCGCGCATGAGTCTCCTTTGTACACCTGGTGTTCGACGCCACTCGGGGGTGGACTCGCAACTACCGGCCGGTAAACTCACGGCCATGAGTGCTACCACCGCCGCCCCCGTCGCCGTGAAGGTGCCTGCCGAGGTCGAGAAGTCCGTCGTCAAGTTCGTCGCCGAGCACGGTGGTTCGGGGACGGCCGTGCTGCAGTACCTCGGCGAGCAGGGCGTGCGCATCACGCTGGTCGGCGCCGACGGCATCCTCGGCGACCGCGTGGTGGCCGATATGGCGACCGCGAAGGCCCTGGTCGAGCGGGTCGACGGCCTCGCCGAGACCGACGAGTGGAACCGCGAGCTGGTCTCCGTCGTGACCCCGGTCGCGTCGCACTGGAAGAAGATGGCGGGCTGGGTCGCCAACCAGACCCGCTTCCCGAAGGCGCGCAACGGCAAGGTCTTCGCCGGCGCCTGATTCCGGCAACGACAACAGCCCGCGATAACCGAGATCGCGGGGAGTGCTTGTCCGGAGAGAGGAGCG
>NZ_JBHXMY010000895.1:0-1655 GCF_042720195.1 Nocardia sp. NPDC058497
GCACCGGTGCCTGACCGGCGGGACAGGAGGGGCCGGGACCTCGAGCGCGCCAGCGCTCCAAAAACTCAGTGCGCTACCGGGCAACCCGAGGTCTTGTAGTCGACCGGGAGTTCCTTGATGCCGTTGAGCCAACCCGAACGCAGGCGCTTGGGGTCACCGAGCTTGGTGATATCGGGCAGGTGGTCGGCGATCGCGTTGAAGATCAGGTCGATCTCGAGGCGGGCCAGGTTCGCGCCGACGCAGAAGTGCGCGCCGGTGCCACCGAAAGCCAGGTGCTGGTTGTCCTTGCGCATGACGTCGAACTTCTCCGGGTTGTCGAAGACATCCTCGTCGAAGTTCGCCGAGCCGTACAGCATCACCAGGCGCTGGCCCTTCTTGATCTGCACGCCGTTGAGTTCGGTGTCCTCGAGCGCAGTGCGCTGGAAGGAGGTGACCGGGGTCGCCCAGCGGATGATCTCGTCCACGGCGGTGGCCGGGCGCTCCTTCTTGAAGAGCTCCCACTGGTCCGGATTCTCCATGAACGCGACCATGCCGTGGCTGATGGCGTTGCGAGTCGTCTCGTTGCCCGCGACCGCGAGCAGGATGACGAAGAAGCCGAACTCCTCCGGCGTCAGTGCCTCACCGTCGACGTCGGCCTCGATCAGCGTGGTCACCAGGTCGTCGGCCGGACAGGCCTTCCTGGCCTCAGCCATCTGGTAGGAGTAGCCGAGCAGCTCCATCGACGCGGCAACCGGATCGATGTCCGCGTTGTCGGGGTCGTCATAGCCGGTCATGTTGTTGGACCACTCGAAGACCTTCATCCGGTCTTCCTGCGGCACGCCGATCAGTTCGGCGATCGCCTGCAGCGGCAGTTCACAGGCCACCTGGGTGACGAAGTCGCCCGAGCCCGCCTCGGCGGCGGCCCGCACGATCTGCTCGGCTCGCGAGGTCAGTTCGGCACGCAGGCCGTTGACCGCGCGCGGCGTAAAACCTTTGGAGATCAGCTTGCGGAGCTTGGTGTGCTCCGGCGCGTCCTTGTTGAGGATGACGAAACGCTGCAGTTCGATCTGCTCGCGCTGGATGTCGTCGTTGAAGCGCGGGATCGCGGTGTTCTCGTAGGTCGAGAACACGTCGCTGCGGCGGGACACTTCCTTCACGTCGGCGTGCTTGCTCACCACCCAGAAGCCGTCGTCGTTGAACCCGCCGACCTCGGGCGACTGCGGATTCCACCAGATGGGAGCGGCCCGACGCAGTTCGGCGTACTCCTCCACCGGGACACGCTCGGCGTAGATATCGGGGTCGGTGACGTCGAACCCGTCCGGCAGGTTCGGCCGGGTACCCGTCGCGTGACCGGGGCCGGCGTGTTCGGTGCGCGGATCTACCACCAGATGTCTCCTTCGACAAACTGAAACACGTTCTACAATCATTCAAGCACAGGGGTTGCCGTGACGGAAGAACCACGCGGTTTTACCCTGGGCGTAGGAACAGAACTTGTTGCAGTTACGAGGGAGAATCACATGGGCACACCCGTGATCGTCGAGGCCGTGCGTACCCCGATCGGCAAGCGCCGCGGACAGCTTTCGGGACTGCACGCCGCCGAGCTGCTCGGCCTGGCCCCGCGCCGGTCTCTGATACACCTCTCCGAGCCCACGCTACCGTTATAGCTCTCGGGGGGC
>NZ_JBHXMY010000896.1:0-1645 GCF_042720195.1 Nocardia sp. NPDC058497
CTGTGCGACCGCCCCTCGATGTCTTCGACGAATCAGAAGTTGATCATGTGGCCCGCGAGGCCGTGGATCGCTTCCTGCAGCGCTTCGCTGAGCGTCGGGTGGGTGTGCACGTTGCGCGCGAGCTCGTTGACCGTGAGGTCCCACTTCTGGGCCAGGGTCAGCTCGGGCAGCAGCTCGGAGACGTCGGGGCCGATGAGGTGGCCGCCGATGAGCTCGCCGTGGGTCTTGTCGGCGATGAGCTTCACGAAACCGGTCGGGTCGGCCAGGCCGTGCGCCTTGCCGTTGGCGGTGAACGGGAAGGTCGCGACCTGCACGTCGTAGCCCTCGTCGCGGGCCTGGGCCTCGGTGAGGCCGAAGCTGGCGACCTGCGGCTGACAGAAGGTGGCGCGCGGCATCATCCGGTAGTCGCCGAGGGTCATGGTCTCGGCGCCCGCGATGGTCTCGGCGGCGACCACACCCTGCGCCTCGGCGACGTGCGCGAGCTGCAGCTTGGCGGTGACGTCACCGATCGCGTAGATGTGCGGCACGTTGGTGCGCATGTTGTCGTCGATCGCGATGGCGCCACGGTCGAGGGCGACACCGGTGGTCTCCAGGCCATAGCCGTCGACCCGCGGCGCGAAGCCGACGGCCTGCAGCACCTTGTCGACGGTGACGGTCTCGACGGCGCCGGACTTGTTGTCCTTGATCTGGACGGTGACCTTGGAGCCGTCGTCGTCGATCGTCTGCACGGCCGCACCGGTGGTGATGGTGATGCCGAGCTTCTTGTACTGCTTGGTGATCTCCTTGGAGACGTCTTCGTCCTCGTTCGGCAGCGCGCGATCGAGGAACTCCACGATCCGCACGTCGACGCCGTAGTTCTTCAGGACGTAGGCGAACTCCATGCCGATGGCGCCTGCGCCGACGATCAGGATCGAGCCGGGCAGGTCGCGGGTGAGGATCTGCTCCTCGTAGGTGACCACGTTCTCGGAGAGCTGGGTGCCCGGCAGCAGCTTGGTGGTGGTGCCGGTGGCGATGATGACGTTGTCGAACGTGATCGACTCGCTGCCGCCCTTGGTGAGGGCCACATCGAGTGAGTTCGGGCCGGTGAAGGTGCCGAGGCCGTCGAACTCGTCGATCTTGTTCTTCTTCATCAGGAAGTGCACGCCCTTGACGCGCCCGTCGGCCACCTTGCGGCTGCGGTCGAAGGCGGCGCCGAAGTCGAAGCTGACCTCACCGGAGATGCCGAAGGTCTTGGCTTCCTTGTGGAAGATATGGGCCAGTTCGGCGTTGCGCAGCAGTGCCTTGGACGGGATGCAGCCCACGTTCAGGCACACGCCACCCCAGTATTTCTGCTCGACAATCGCTGTTCGCAGGCCGAGTTGAGCGGCACGGATCGCGGCGACGTATCCGCCGGGACCAGCGCCGAGAACGACGACATCGTAGTGGGAAGTCACGACCCCGAGCCTAACTCTGTTTCGGGGAGTTCACCCACCCGTCCCCCACATAGGTGAGATGTGCGCACGGCTCATCGGCGCCGCCGTACGCCCGGTCGTCCACCGGCTCCCGGGGGGGGGGGAGTGGGGGGGGGGGGCCCCCCCCCCGCCGGGCGGGGCGGGGCGGGGGCGCCCCGGCCGGGCGGGGGGGGGGCGCGCGGGGGGTGAGTAAC
>NZ_JBHXMY010000897.1:0-1644 GCF_042720195.1 Nocardia sp. NPDC058497
GGCGGCTGCAACTGCGCACTGCCTCGGTGAACCCGGGGTCGCCGACCTGTCGGAGCAAGAAGGACAGTAGCATTCGGCCACTCACACCGGGATGAACCGCGGGGAGTCCGAACAGTTTGTCCTCGATCAGCCGCTGCCATTCTTCCAGCGTGATGATGCCTGCGTCCTCGGCGAACATGTCGGCCGGAAACAAATCGTAGGCCGGCGCGGCGAGGTTGGGCCGCACCCGAATATTCTTCGGTTCGGCACCACTGCGGCTCACCTCGAGCGGGGCGTCCATCCCGGGCCAGTCCATGGCCAGAGTGAACGTGATACCGCGCAGGTGTTTTCGTGCGAACAAGCTCTTCTTGTCACCCCTGGAGCCGAGGAGGAAGTGCAGCAGTTCGACCATGCTGGACTTTCCCGCACCGTTCCGACTGTCGGTCGACCGCGAGGCGATCGTCTTCTCCGCGAGAAGAATATTCAGTCCTGGCCGGAACCTCACCGACCGGAACGCAGAATAATCAGCGCTGAGCTGACGAAGCATCCACGACCCCCTTGTACAGCAGATCTTCGTGCAGATGCACGACATCGAGAGCATGCAGCATGTCCAGCGCGAGAACGAACCAGCCGAACGAAACCGGCGCGGTATGGGAATGGGATTCACGCCATTCACGGAATTTAGCCCAGGCCTGACTTACAGTCAATGGCCTATCGAGTTGCATGGCAATTTGCGCGCCGACCGCAAGGAGAGCGCGGTCGGGTGAAATCCCCTTTGTCGGCGTAATCATTCACCCGCTCCCGTCTCGGATAATGCCGGAACCCAACCGCCCGGCGGGACTTCGAATATATCACATTGATCGAAGAAATAAGCCAGCACGGCATTTGTGGCTTTTTCCGCTTTCATTTTCGGAGCGATCTCACCGTGGACGAAGACCCGCATTTGATATAGCATTTCCGATGAATCGTCGCCACAGTCTTCCCGGATCATCTCGTAGTGCGCGCGGAAACTAGCGGCAACCTCGTCACGCTCCCAGACGTTGAGACTCGCCCGATAATATCTGTCGATCAAATACGCGTCCGTCCGGCCCGACTGCAAATAGCTGCGGTCATCCTCGGCCAGGCGATTATAGTCAGCCTTGTACACGGTCGGAATGGGGAGTCCGTCAACAGGACCGGCAGGTTCTCGGTTCTCCGCCAGATGACTCAGCAGCGGTTCAATATCAGCCATGCCGATCGAGTAAGCTTCCCGTTCGATGGGAATTCGTTCGTTCAGCAGGTGCTCCATGGTCATCCGGTCGAACCGCATGGCCTCGAGCCAGAGTTTCCGTGGACCCATCTGACGAAATTCCAGCTTCGGGTATGCATCGCCCGCATTCGACAAGAGGCCGGAGATGACGGGATGGATGCCCGATCGGCGGTCGTTGTGCACAAAAACGAAGCTGTCGAATTGTTCCGGCCGCTGGATTATCGCACTCGCAACATCGTCGAGGAATTTCTTTCGCACCGCTGAAACATCGAACGATTCCGGGCCATAGCAGGCGAACAATTCGCGAGTGCGGGTGCGGAGTCCGTCGCCGCCGAGATCACCTATCGGGCCGTTCGTGCGAATCGGCATATAGTCCGGGTACTTGGATTCCATTAGCTTGTGGAACAGGTCCTCGA
>NZ_JBHXMY010000898.1:0-1635 GCF_042720195.1 Nocardia sp. NPDC058497
CTGTACTAGAAGTGCCCCTGGGCGCATACGTCGGTATGAACGACGCTGCGACGGAATCACCATGCTCGTCTGTCCGGAACAGTTGCTGTGGAACTCTCGGATCGAGCCCGTGCTGACTCAGATATCGTGGCCCTACGGCGAATGTGGCATTGGGAATAGGTACCGGAAGGCCCGCGTCCCAAGTAGCCCCGGTGCCCAATTCCGGATTGAATCCACGGGCCTGGTTGCCTGACCGGGTGTGCACATGGCTGAAGTTGCCACTCTCGCCGGTATAGAACGAGCCGTGCCAATCCCCATTTGTGTCGTACACGTCGTAGCGCGTGAAGGGATCTCGTGGCCCTGTCAAGGAGAAGGGCAGCGCCGTCGGATCATAGTCTGTGACTGGGTCCGCATTGCGATAGCTTCCACCTTGGTCACCGGCCGGATGCCAGTCGACTGCGGGGTCGATCGGGCCGGTTCGGAATTGATTGAACTGTTGGGCGGGCGATCGCTCGGTTCGCGGACCATTGGGCGAGATGTTCGGGTCGAGTCGAACCGCTGGTTCAGGGCCCGAAACCCGGGATGTCGGGATATCTAGACCAGAATATGAGTGGACATAGCTGCCCGAGTGGTCGCGAAGCAAGTACGTCACACCGGGAGCTGGGCGGGAGATATTCGGGTCGACGCCGACTGCTGACACGGTCCTGTCGTGCCCTCTATTCGAAAATTCAATCTCGGCGTGGGTAATATTTCCATCTGCATCGGTATAGAAGACGCCTACCGGACGGCCCTCTGTGTCAGCGACCACCACTCGTGAGTTCGGCTGGAGTTGGTCGGTACCGCTAAGATCCGCGACGCGTGTCCCCGGAGGAACCTGCATTTGGACCTCCGGTAACGGGGTTCCGTCGTCATTGCTCGGCGGATTCCACACAACGCTTTGCTGTGGCGTCGAGTCTCGATCAGGCGAGTCGCTGCGCGGTGGAACGGGCCGTGCTCGGTCAACAGAGCCGACTGCATCGATATCCCGCATCGGTGCCGAGTTTGGTGGGGCCGAGGAGGGTCCCTCGGGACTTACTGTGCCGTTTGGGTGATGTGATTGCCACTGACCGTCCGGAGGAATTCGCGGGCTGCGGGTGCCGTCGGCGTTGGTGACTGCGCTGGTGCTGAAGACGTTTCCATTGCTGTCGGTCCACGCCGCTTGGGTCGGTGCGAGTACCTCGACGCCGAGGTGTTGGGCCAGACGGTCGGCGAAGCCGTTGGAGGAGGCATCGCAGCCGATTAGGCGGATGGGGGTTACGCCGTCCCAGCCGGAGCGGCGGAGGAGGTCGCCGTATTGCTCGGGGGTGAGGGTGTGGGGGCCGATTTGGGCTTGGCCGTCGGGGGTGATGTGGGTGTCGGCGGTGAAGCGGGTGGGGTCGGCGGGGACTCGGTGGGGGAGGTCGCCCATGGTGGGGTCGCCGCGGTGGTGGGAGACGCCTGCGGGGGTGTTTTCGGCGTGTTGGTTGTGGATGGTGTCGAGGTTGATGGGGGTTTCGGTGTCGACGGTGGTTTCCGGTGTGGGGGTGAGAGTGTCGACGGTTGGGGCGGTGTCGGTGCGCGCGGTGGTGTCGACCGTGGGGGTCGTGGTGTGTTGGTCTGCCCAGGAGGGGGTGGTGG
>NZ_JBHXMY010000899.1:0-1629 GCF_042720195.1 Nocardia sp. NPDC058497
CCCCACTCTCAAACACCCATCCCCCAACCCGCGATGTATTCCGGTTTGGTGGGATGGGTTTTGTTTATAAGAGACAGGGTTGGTGGCCGAGGCGGTCAGCGTCGGCATGCCCGCCTCGCTGAGGATCTGGCCGGTCGCCTTGGTCTCACCCGAGAAGGTGGGGCCGACCAACGCGACGATGCTGGGATCGCTGACGATCGTCGGGATCACCTGGCTGGCGATCTGCGGCTTGCCCTCGGTGTCGAACTGCTTGACCGACACCTGACAATCCGGATTGGCCTTGTTGTGCTGGTCGAGCGCCAGCTTGACGCCGTTGATGATGTTGATGCCGAGCGCGGCGTTACCGCCGGTCAGCGGGCCCGCCATCGCGATGGTCTGGGGCGCGCACTTGGCCTTGCCGTCACCCGCGGGATCGGCGGCCGCGCCCGCGTCGGTCTGCGCGACGGCCTTACCCTGGGTGTCGAGCTGAACTACCGGCTGGATCGAGAGATCGGTGTTGCCGCCACCGCCGCCGTCGGACGACTTGTCGCTGCATCCGGACAACACCAACGACGCGGCAGCTCCGATTACCAGAACTCCTCGCGTCGAACGACTGCGCCATGTCGAACTGAGCACGTCTCACCTCTATGTCCTGTGCTCCCCGGGGTCACCGAGGGGGCCGACCACGTTCAGCCCGGACAGAACATATCGCCGGTTTGTTAGATCCGCATCACATTCGCATCATGTCGGACGCATCATGTCCAGTCGTAGTTCACATTATTGTTTCGCTTGCGTAAAGTTTTTCGGCTTTCGACGCGAGACCCGGAGCGGCGCGTTCGGAGCGTCACTGCGGGGTGAGGTTCTCCAGCACGACTTCGGCGACCGCCTTCATGGTCGTGCGCCGATCCATCGCGGTGCGCTGAATCCATTTGAACGCCTGCGGCTCCGACAGACCCTGGGTCTGCATGAGCACACCCTTGGCCCGCTCGACCAGTTTGCGCGTCTCCAATCGGTCCGACAGATTCGCGACTTCTGTTTCCAGCGCGGTGATTTCGTGGAAACGGCTCGCCGCGAGTTCGATCGCGGGCACCAGATCGGATTTGGTGAACGGCTTGACCAGATAGGCCATCGCGCCCGCGTCGCGGGCCCGCTCGACCAGGTCGCGCTGACTGAACGCGGTCAGGATCACCACGGGCGCAACACGTTTCGACGCGATCTCGGCGGCGGCGTCGATGCCGTCGCGGCGCGGCATCTTCACGTCCATGATCACCAGATCGGGGCGCATCTCCTCGGCCAGCTCGACGGCCTGCTGACCGTCGCCCGCCTCACCGACAACCTCGTAGCCCTCTTCCTTGAGCATCTCCACGAGGTCCATCCGGATGAGGGCCTCGTCCTCGGCGACGACAACGCGCTTGGCCGCGGCCTCACGCGTGGCGCCGGCGCCCGCTGCATTCGTGCTCATAGGTTCGACCCCTCTGGATTCCGATGCCTGTCGATCACACCACGACAGACGACGGCACCGGACGAGCCGGCCGAGAACCCGTCGTGGGTGACCGAGTGATGTAAAGAGTACCTTTCGCTTCCGCACAGAATGCAGTGAGCGGTCCGAAACCGCCGGTGAACGCGAGCGCGGTGACGTCGCGCACACCC
>NZ_JBHXMY010000900.1:0-1627 GCF_042720195.1 Nocardia sp. NPDC058497
GCCTGTACTACCACCACGAGACCCAGCCGATGCCGGGTCCGCTGAGCTGGTTCTTCCACCATCTGCCCCGGCCGCTGCACCGGGTCGAGGTCGCGGCCAATCACTTCGCCCAGCTCGTCGTGCCGTTCGGGTTGTTCATGCCGCAACCGGTGGCGAGCGTGGCCGCCTGCATCATCATCGTCACCCAGCTGTGGCTGGTGATTTCCGGCAATTTCGCCTGGCTGAACTGGGTGACGCTGCTGCTCGCCACCACCGCCGTCGACGCGCGGACCTACCCGGTGCTGCCCGACGCGCCACCGGTGCCCGCGCCACCGGCGTGGTTCATCGGGGCGGCGCTCGCCTACGTCGCGATGGTCACCGTGCTGAGCTTCTGGCCGATCGACAACCTGCTGTCCCCACGTCAAGCCATGAACGCCTCGTTCGACCCGTTGCACCTGGTCAACACCTATGGCGCCTTCGGGAGCATCACCCGGGTTCGCGAGGAGATCGTGATCGAGGGCACCGATGCCACCCACCTCACCACGGACACGGTGTGGCGCGAGTACGAGTTCAAGGGCAAACCGGGCGACCCACGGCATCGCCCTGGCCAATGGGCGCCGTATCACCTGCGGCTGGATTGGCTGATGTGGTTCGCCGCGCTGTCACCATCTTATGCGCGGTCGTGGGCGCTGCCGCTGGCCGCGCGATTGCTCTGCAACGATCCTGACACGCTGCGGCTGCTGCGGCACTGCCCGTTCCCCGACGAGCCGCCGCACTACCTGCGTGCCCGCCTGTACGAGTACCACTTCAGCACGCCCCGCGAGCTGTTCCGCGAGCGAATATGGTGGCGCCGCACCCTGATCGGCGAATTCCTGCCCCCGCTGACGCTCGAGCGGATCGCCCGGCGCTGACAACCGGAAAAGCCCGGCGACATGGTGTCGACCGGGCTTTTCGTGGAGCGGATGACGAGATTCGAACTCGCGACCCTCACCTTGGCAAGGTGATGCGCTACCAGCTGCGCTACATCCGCGTGCAGTTCTCGGCCCGATCCGGGATTACCAGGGGCTTCGGCGTGCGAGAAGAAACATTAGCGCGTTCGCGCGGAAAAACGAAATCCGTGCGCACAACCGTTCGACCGCCGCGGTGAGATCTCCGGGTGCCCCTGGTCCGCGCGTCCCGCGTTAAGCGGGTGACAAGGAATCGGAAGTCCTTGCCCGGAAAGCTCTTTCGCGGGCCGGCACACACCGCCGGCACAACAGGAGGAGCGGGATGAAGACTCTGGGGCTGATAGCGGCGGGTGTCGCTGTGACCACCGTGACCATCATGGGGGCCGGTCCGGCGCACGCCGACTTCACCGACGCGGTGGAGTACACCGACAGCGGCGAGAACGTGGAGGAGGGCGAGTACGGCGAGTACGCGATCGACCGGAACAACCCGGGATCGTGCCTGGTGGTGCAGAACCACACGGGCGGCAGGGTGACGCTGCGGTTGAACTACCCGACCAGCAAGGGCAAGTGGACGTTCTCCCACGACGAGGTGGGCGTGCTCACCCGCGACGGCCGGGTGGTGACCTCGCCGTCCGGTCGCTGGAGCGTCCGGACGAACCCGCCGATCGTGTTCAACTGGGTCTATGACGGCAACCTGAACA
>NZ_JBHXMY010000901.1:0-1627 GCF_042720195.1 Nocardia sp. NPDC058497
ACACCGAAGTCGAGCCTCGGCACCGGCGGTGGCCCCTCCACCGGTGACCCCTCACTGCCCACCGATGACACCACAAGCTCCGATACCGCCATCTGGACTGACACCTCGACGTCGACCGATCCGGTCATCGCGATGCAGGAAGCCCTCGGCATCGCTGGGATCGAAGCCGCCACCACTATCGGCACCCAGTTGATCACCTCCGGCGCCGAAGTCCTGACCACCCTGATCACCGAAGGCGCCGAGGTCGCCACCCACGCCATCGACACCCTCGGCACCGAGGCAGGGAACACCATCACCGCCGCCCTCAGCGGCAATACCGCCAACGGTGACGGCGCGAACACCGCACCATCAGCGACCGGCACCAACAGCACGAACCCCACCACCGCGCCGACCGGTACACCGGTCATCAACTTCGGCTCCGACAAACCGGCGGGAACTGGAACGGGTAGCGGGACCGGGACGAATACGGGCGGTTCCCCGGCCGCCACGCCGAAACCCGACACCGCGGGCGGCCCGGACCGTGTCGAGCCGAAACCAGCTGCCCCGGCCGGGTCCGGCGCCACTTCCCAACCGGGGGTCGTACCGAACGCCGCGGGCGTACCCACGACCGCGGTCGTCCCACCGGCGGGAGCCCAGGCAGCTGCCGGGGCCGATGGGGAGCACAAGCCACGCGCCCAAGCGGGCATGACGGCCCCGGCCTCGATCGGCGGTGACCCGGGAGCCGTTGTCGTTCCGGTGATCGGGGCGGGCCGACATGACTGACAGCCCGCTGGATCTGCGCCGCTACACTCCGCCAGCCCCCAACGACGACAACCGGTTCGACGACGACGAGGACCGCCAGCATTCCGACGCCCGCTGGGACTCCGACGACGATGACGGTTGGGTCGGCGACTGGTCGGACTGGAGCCAGCCCAGCGACCGCCATCGCGACGACGATCAGGACAAACCAGCAGCGACGCGGGGGTTCCGGCAGGTCGGCCGAAACATTGCGCCTCCGCGCCCCGACCGCGGCCCGGGCCGGGTCATCGCCGGGCTCGCCGTCGCCTTCGGGGTCGCCTTGCTCGTCCTGGTCGTGGTCCTGGACACACTGCCCGACGGCGAGAAGTCGTCCGTGGACGCATCCAGGGCACTGCTGCCCGCGCCGTTGACCATGCCAGCGGTCGCGTCGACGACCGCACCCGCACACGCGATCGCCGACTGCCCACACAAACGCACGACCGCGTTGGCCTCGGGCGCCGACGCCGGTGACACCACCAGCGCGGTGAGCGCCATCTTCGCGTTGCAGCACGCCTACTACGTAGACCGATCCGGCGCCAAGGCAAGCGAATTCGTCACCGACGATGCGAAAGTTCCATCAGCAGAGCAGATCCAGGCCGGAATCGACACCGTGCCGGTCGGGACCCGCTACTGCGTGTCGATCGTGCCGACCTCCCCAGCCCGCTGGCAAGTCCAAGTCCGCGAACAACGCCCCTCCGCGGCACCTGAGTTGTTGGCGACCTTGATCATCCACACCATCACCGAGCCCGACGGCACCAGCAAGATCACCGCCATCAGCGAGGGCCCGTAATGGCCGACGCCTCCCCACCGTCCATCGCCAGCGGCTCCCGCCACACCGAGGTACTGGATC
>NZ_JBHXMY010000902.1:0-1625 GCF_042720195.1 Nocardia sp. NPDC058497
ACCGCCGCGCGGCGCAGTGATGGCCGCTTCCCTCTTCATCCGGTCACCACCGAATCACCCTCGGACACAAGGAGAGTCACTACAGGCGGGCTAGGCCACGACCGCCCGTTGCGGCACGCCGACGTACTCGCTCAGTGGCCGGATCAGGGCATTGGATTCGCCCTGCTCGATGATGTGCGCGGTCCAGCCGGTGATGCGGCTCATCACGAAGATCGGGGTGAACACCTCGATGTCGAATCCGAGCAGGTAGTAGGCGGGGCCGGTCGGGAAGTCGAGGTTGGGCTTGATGCCGGTGGCCTCGTCCATGGTGCGCTCGAGCATTTCGTACATCCGCACCCACTTGCCGCCGTCGGTCGCGGCGGCGATGTCGAGGAACGCCTTCTTCATCGTGGGCACCCGGGAATCACCGTTCTTGTAGACCCGGTGGCCGAAGCCCATCACCTTGTCCTTGTGCGCCAGCTTGGTGCGCAACCACTCCTCAGCCAGAGCGGGATCGCCGATTTCGAGCATGTCGTGCATGACCGCCTCGTTGGCGCCGCCGTGCAGCGGGCCCTTCAGCGCGCCGATGGCGGCGGTGACCGCGCTGTAGATGTCGGACAGCGTCGAGGTGACGACCCTGGCCGCGAAGGTCGAGGCGTTGAAACTGTGCTCGGCGTAGAGGATCAGCGAGACCTCGAACGCCTTGACCAGCTCCCGCGACGGGATCGTGCCGAAGCACATGTTCAGGAAGTTCTCCGCGTACCCCAGATGGGAGTGCGGCGGAATCGGATCCAGGCCGTGGCGGCGACGGTGGTCGGCGGCCACGATGGTCGGCAGTACGGCGAGCATCCGAAGTGCCTTGGCACGGTTGGCCTGTGCCGAGTTGTCGTCCTCGGCCGGGTCTTCGGCGCCGAGGTAGCTGATCGCGGTGCGGACGATGTCCATCGGATGGCAGTTGTCGGGCATCTTCGCCACCAGCGACAGCAGCGACCGGTCCGCGCGCCGGGATGCGCGCTCCTGCTGGCAGAACCGTTCCAATTCAACGTGATTGGGCAGCTCACCACGCCAGAGCAGGTAGGCAACTTCCTCGAAGGCGCAGTGCGCGGCCAGGTCCTGCACGGCGTAGCCGCGGTAGGTCAGCGAGTTCGTTTCCGGGACCACCTTCGAGATCGCGGTGGTGTCGACGACGACACCGGCGAGTCCCTTGTAGATGGTCGGTACGGCGATGTCCGTCATCACTGGTCCCTTCCCAGAGCGAAATTGAAGATGTCGGAATCGAATTCGTTGTAGCGCTCGTACTGCAGCAGTTCGTAGAGGCGGCTGCGATGCTGCATCCGGTCGAGCAGACCGGATTGGGTGCCCTGTTCGTAGATCTCGCGCAGCCCGGCCTCGGCGGCGAACATCGCCAGCCGCAGGGTGGAGACCGGGTAGATGACGGCGTTGTAGCCGATGGACTCCAGCGTCTGGGCCGAGATCAGTGCGGACTTGCCGAATTCGGTCATGTTGGCCAGCAACGGAATCGCGACCGCGGCACGGAACTTCTCGAATTCGGCGGCCTCGGACAGTGCTTCGGTGAAGATCAGGTCCGCCCCGGCCTCGGCATAGGCCTCGGCTCGTTCGATCGCGGCGTCGATGCCTTCGATGCC
>NZ_JBHXMY010000903.1:0-1622 GCF_042720195.1 Nocardia sp. NPDC058497
GACACCCTCCTTCTTTGAGGGTCTGGTGGGCTCGTAGTTGTTTAACAGACCCCCCGCTACTCTCGTCCCGATTCGACCGATCCGCGGAAAAGTGAACGTTCAGCGCGGTCGATCGGCGGGCGCCGGGATCGTGCTCGGTGGCCCGGCTCGTGGGGCGACGTCGAGACAGCCCCTGACACAATCGGGTCAGCTCGGCAGGCGGCACCATCCCTGTCGATAGTCGACCCAATCCTGGGGCCTGGCAGCGAAATCCACGTACAGCGCGACCCCGAAGTTCTCGCGCTCGACATCCGCCCGGGTAAGCCCGAGGCGAATCCCGCGGACCGCGGCGGCCACCGTCTCGGCCGCGCCGTGATGCCCCGGGTCGTCGGCCCAGAACGCGGGCGCGCCCATCAGCAGATCCACCTCGTGCGGGGTCACCTCCGCCGCCAGCTCGGTCTGCTGTGCCACGTACCCGCTGTAGAGCGCCTCGGTCGGCATCGCGGTGTCGTAGGACATCACCGCCACCTGGTCGACCCGGCGCGCCACCTTGGCGAAATAGGCTTGGCTCCACCACTTCCCGTGATCGGCGACCGCGAGTCCCGCCGAGTGCAGTCCCGGCAGCGGATCGATGACCGGCGCCGACACCGACAGTGGCACTCGCGCGGCCGAAGTCACCGCCTTGGTCGCGTCGAGCAGCGCGAGGAATCCCGGCGATCCGGACCGCACCGGTTCCAGGTCGTAGTGCACGCCGTCGAATCCGTAGGCGAGCACCCGCCGCGCCGATGCCACCACGCGCTCACGCGACTGCGCCGATTCCACATCCAGTCCGTCGAATTCGGGCTGCACGACATCGCCCAGCCACGACTGCACCCGGATGCCGGGCAGCTTCGCGTGCACCGCGTCGACGAACCATTGCGCCCGCGGCGCCAGATCGTCGCGCAGGCTCCCGTCGTGCTCGAGCGGACCGGTGTGGACATACAGGTCACGAATCCCGGTGCCCGCCAGCATGCTCGCCAGCTGGTCGACATCGGCGTCGGTCTTGCGCCCGTCCACCCACGCGTGCCCGAGCCAGAACGCGTCCTTGCCCCTGGTCCGCGCCTGGTCGGACTGCTCACCGATGTTCTGGGCCAGCAGGTACGTCACCGCGACGACGACCGGCGACGACACCACCACAAGCAGCACGAGCGCGACCACCGCACCGCGCACCCACCACGACCACCCTCGCCACTTCCCCCGCATCAGACCTCCCCGACGTACGAGACTCCGAGACTACCCGCGGGTACCGATCGGCAGATTTCCGGCAAACCGCCCACCCGTGGAAAACTGTGCGCCGCTGTACAACTGATCGGAGCACCATGAAATACGCCGTCACCCTCGGATCCGCCGCCGTCGCGGCCTTCGCCTTCGCGATCGCGACACCGACTGTGGCCACCGCACAACCGTCCGGCAACTGCCACGAGTCCTACTCCCCCTGCCTGCCGATCGTCAGCGATGTCGACTGCGAAGGTGGCAGTGGGAACGGTCCCTACTACACCGGACGCGTCGACGTGATCGGCCCCGACGAGTACGGCCTCGACCGGGACGGCGACGGCGTCGGCTGCGAGTAGTACGCGAAAGGGGCGTGCGATGTAGTCATCGCA
>NZ_JBHXMY010000904.1:0-1619 GCF_042720195.1 Nocardia sp. NPDC058497
CCCGCGGCGGGGCCCGCGCGCGCGCGTGGGGCTGGGGGGGGGGGGGGGGCGCGCGTGCGGCCCGGGTGTGCGCCCCCGGGGGGGGCCCCCGGGTTTGCCGGGCGGGGGGGCCCCGCCGCACCGTCGGAGGGGTCCCGATGAAGTCGCTTCGCCGCCGCCGGGCCCAGCCCGCCCACGTCGCGCTGCACGCGCGCAATGTGCAGTTCGACTGGACCGACACCGCCCTGCGCTGGATGCCGGACGAACCGGTCGCCTCCCATGTCGTCAATTCGCTGAATCTGCTGCTCCCCGAAGGGGAACGGATGTTCTGCGCGGCCTACAGCGAGGCGCTGCCGTACGTCGAGGACGCGAAGCTGCGCGAGGACATGCTCGGCTTCATCGGCCAGGAGGCGATGCACGCCGAGACCCACCAGAAGGTACTGGCCGGGGTGCTCGCCGCGCACGGCATCGACACCGCGCCGTATGTGCGGCAGATGGAATTCGTCTTCCGCAACACCCTCGGCCCTCGCGACGGCAGCACCGCGGCCACCGAGGCGCGAATGGTGGAGCGGCTGACCTTCATCGCCAGCCTCGAGCACTTCTTCGCCTGGCTCGGGGACTGGATCCTCAACGCCGACTTGGAGAAACACCACGCCGACCCGCGCATGCTCGACCTGTTCCGCTGGCACGGCGCCGAAGAGGTCGAACACCGCAATGTCGCCCACGACGTGGCGATCTACTTCGGCGCGGGCTATCTGCGGCGCGCGGTGATGATGATGATCGTCATCCCGATCCTGCTCGTGCTGGTCCTGCGCGGCACCCGCTACCTGATCAACCAGGATCCCGGCATGCCGAACATCGGCTACCCGATGCTGCTGTGGCGGATCCTGGGCGCGATGCGGCGCGGGGCGCTGCCGCGGCTGCGCGCGCTCGCGATCAGCGCGCTGTCGACGTTCAACCCGCGCTATTCGCCGAACAGTGTCGGGTCGACCGAGCAGGCGATCGCGTACCTCGCCAAGTCTCCCGCGGCCAGGGCGGCGAACCAGTGACCCGCCCCGTCCCCACCGTGCTGCCGCCGGACCTGTACGGCAAGCACGTCCACGATCCGACCACCCGGGTCCTCGACCGGATCGCCACCGCGAAGGTGAGTCTGTCGACGCTGATCAACCGGGGCAAACTCGAATCCGGCGTGAACGACAACCGTTTCCCGGTCGTCGTCACCGATCGGGTGCTCGTCGCGGCCGACGCCGACGTGGTGAGTTTGCGCCTCGAGTCGCCGACCGGGCGGAGTCTGCCGCGCTGGCAGCCCGGCGCGCACATCGACCTGGAACTGCCGTCGGGCCGGATCCGCCAGTACTCGCTGTGCGGCGAACCCGCCGACCGCGGCGCCTACCGAATCGCGGTGCGCCGCATCCACGATGGTGGCGGCGGATCGATCGAGGTGCACGACGAGCTGGCGGTCGGCACGGAACTGATGGTGCGCGGTCCGCGCAATGCCTTCCTGTTCGCCCCACCCGGCCGCGGATCCACCGCGCGCCGACTGCATTTCGTGGCCGGCGGCATCGGCATCACCCCGATCCTGAAAATGGCCAGGGCCGCCGACCGGCTCGGCGTGCCGTGGACGATGGTATACTGCGGCC
>NZ_JBHXMY010000905.1:0-1618 GCF_042720195.1 Nocardia sp. NPDC058497
CCGTACACAACATGCTGGTCGAGATAAATATCCAGCTCCCCGGTTCGATCCTGACGCTGTTCCGGAAGGAGCTGCGCGGCAGTCTCTTCGGCGACTGTAACCCGACCGTCGACATCCCCAAGATCCTCGGTCTCTACCAGAGCGGCGACCTGAAGCTCGACGAGCTCATCACCCGTACCTACACCCTCGACCAGGTCAATCAGGGCTACGACGACCTGCTCAACGGCCATAACATCCGCGGCGTGCTCGTGCACGACCACTCCTGATCCGGAGGCACAACGATGACTGAAGTACTCGAGCCCACCACCACCCCGGTGCTGCCGCAGGTGCGTGACTGGCTGTCCACGCCGAAGCAGCTGTTCATCGGTGGCCGCTGGGTCGACGCGGCCTCGGGCCGCACCTTCCAGACCCGTGACCCGGCCACCGGAAAGGTGCTGACCGAGGTCGCCCACGCCGAAGCCGTCGATGTCGACCGCGCTGTGCGCGCGGCACGTGCCGCGTTCGAGGGCGAGTGGTCACTGTGGACACCGGCCCAGCGCCAGCGTCTGCTGTTCCGCGCCGGCGAGGCGATCTACGCCCATGCCGAGGAGCTGGCCCAGCTGGAATCGCTCGACAACGGCAAGTCCGCCGGCGTCGCCCAGGCCGTCGACATCACCTGGGTCGCCGAGCTTTTCGAGTACTACGCCGGGTGGGCCACCAAGATCGAAGGCCGCACCATCCCGGTGTCGGTACCGTGGGCGCCCGGGACCCAGTGGCATGCGTACACGCTGCGCGAGCCGATCGGCGTATGCGGGGCGATCGTCCCCTGGAACTTCCCGCTGCTCATGGCCGCGTTCAAGATTCCCGTCGCCCTGGCGACCGGCAACACCGTCGTCCTCAAGCCCGCCGAGGACACCCCGCTCACCGCCCTGCGCCTGGCCGAGATCCTGGCCGAGGTCGGGCTGCCCGACGGCGTGCTCAACGTAGTCACCGGTTACGGCGACGCCGGTGCCGCGCTGGCCGCCCACGACGATGTCGACAAGATCGCCTTCACCGGCTCCACCGAGGTGGGCAAGCTCATCGTCGACGCCGCCAAGGGCAACCTGAAGAAGGTCAGCCTCGAGCTCGGCGGCAAGAGCCCGCAGGTCGTCTTCGCCGACACCGACCTGGACCTGGCGATCCCTGGCACGGCGTCGGGGTTTCTGTTCAACCAGGGCCAGACCTGCACCAGCGGCACCCGGCTGTTGGTGGAGGACAAGATCTTCGACGAGTTCACCCAGGGTGTCGCCGAGGTCGCCGCGGCCAGCAGGATCGGCTCGGGTCTCGACCCGGCCACCGACGTCGGCCCGCTGGTGTCGCAGACCCAGCTCGACCGGGTCCTCGGCTACGTCGATGCCGGGTTGCGCGCGGGTGCGCGGGCACTGACCGGCGGGCGCCGCCATGGTGAGAGCGGCTACTTCGTCGAACCGACGGTGTTCGTCGATGTCGAGTCCTCGTTCAGCGTGTACCGCGAGGAGATCTTCGGTCCGGTCGTGGTGGCGACCCCGTTCAACGCCGAGGAGGGCGTAGCCGCGGCGGCCAACGACACGCCCTACGGACTGGCCGCCTCGGTGTGGACCAGGGATGTGTCCAAGGCCTG
>NZ_JBHXMY010000906.1:0-1616 GCF_042720195.1 Nocardia sp. NPDC058497
CCGGCGCCGGCCTGACCGGTGGCGCACAGTCGGGTCTTTCCGGTCTCGCTGAAACCGGTGTCGGCCTTGGGGGTTCGGTTGCCGGTGGTGCTCAGGCAGGTTTGGGCGGTGCCGTAGATACCGGCGCGGGCTTGGCGGGTTCTGCTGCTGGTGGCGCACAGGCGGGCCTTGGCGGTCTCGCTGAAACCGGTGTCGGCCTTGCTGGTTCGGCTGCCGGTGGTGCTCAGGCAGGTTTGGGCGGTGCCGAAGATACCGGCGCGGGCTTGGCGGGTTCTGCTGCTGGTGGCGCACAGGCAGGCCTCGGCGGTCTCGCTGAAACCGGTGTCGGCCTTGGGGGTTCTGCTGCCGGTGGCGCGCAAGCGGGTCTGGGCGGTCTCGCTGAGACCAGCACCGGCCTCGCAGGCTCCGCGACCGGTGGCGCCCAGGCTGGCACCGGCCTCGAGACCGGTCTCGGCGGATCCGCCGACGCAGGCCTGTCGGGCACGATGACCGGCGGCACGCAGATCGCCGGCGGCCTCGGCAGCGCCGTCGACGGTGCGGCGCAGACCGGCACCACCGCGACCACCGACTTCACCGGGACAACCCAGGCCGACACCTCCGGCACCCTCGACACCACGGGCGCGGTCACCACCGCGGCCGACACCTGGTCCTCGGTCGACGTGTCGAGCGCGTTCGGTTCCGGCCTGCACGGTTCGAGCCTCGGCGGCGAGACATCGCTGTTCGGCGAGTCGAGTACTCTCGCCGAGACCGGTGCCGACGTGCACTCCGACGGAATGTTCCACTGAGCGAAACGGGCGCTGCGATGGGGACTCTCGCACCGAATGCGGTGCCGCTGACGACGGTGTTGGCCGACACCGTCGCAGCGGCCCGCGCCGCAGGCCGCGACGACCTGGTCGGGCGCCTGGAGAAGGTCACCGAGCGGGTGCGCGATCCGCGCCACCGCATCGTCGTCACCGGCCAGCTCGGTCAGGGCAAGAGCCGGTTCGTGAACGCGCTGCTCGGGCTCGATGTCTGCCAGGTCGGCGACGACACGACCACCGTGCTCCCGCTGCAGCTGTCCTACGGCGCGCAGCAGCGGGCGTATCTGGTGCTCAGCGCGCCCGGCACCGAGGACGAGCGGGTGGAGATCCCGTTCGACGAGATCGGCGTCGTCGATCCACGCAGCCCGCTGGCCCAGGGCAGGCAGATCGTGCGGATCGAGGCCGAGCTGCCCAACCAGCTGCTGGCCGACGGCATCGTCCTGATCGACACTCCCGGTGTCGGCGGCCACGGAAGTGCCTGTGCCGCAGGAGTTCTCGGCCTCGCCGCAGCCGCCGACGCGGTGCTCGTGCTCTCCGACGCCTCCACCGAGCTCACCGAACCCGAGCTCACCTTCGTCCGCCAGATCCGCGAACTCTGCCCCACGGTCGCCGTCCTGCTCGCCAAGACCGACCTCTATCCGCACTGGCACCGGGTACTCGAAGCCGATCGATCACACCTGACCCGCGCCGAAGCCGACGTCACCCTGATCCCGGTGTCGGCCCTGCTGCGCGCTCACGCCCTGCGCCTGCGGTCTCTTATAGACATCGTACGCTGCCGACGTAACTGGAGGTGTATTTATCTTTGGGGGCGGGTGG
>NZ_JBHXMY010000907.1:0-1613 GCF_042720195.1 Nocardia sp. NPDC058497
ACCCCACCCCCGCGAGGGGGGGGTGGGGGGGCCCGGGGGGCGTGGGCGCAAGGCCCCCCCCCCCCGCTCCGATCGCAACACCGGTGTCGTCGACCAGCTCGACGGGCAGGGCTTCGCGGTCGGTCGACGGGTCGGCGAGCTGTTCGGTCACCTGGCTACCTTATCGGCGACGATCAGCAGGTACTGGAAGCTCCCCTCGCGGTAGGCGGTGAGGAACGGCTGCTCGACGCCGGTGGCGAGCTCGGAATGGGTGCGCAGCTCCCAGTACGGGATGGTGTCGGGGGTGAGGTCGACGACGGTGGTGGGGATCAGGCCGTTGTCGGAGAGCGCGCGGAAGTACTCGCTGCGGGGATGGATCATGCAGCCGTAGTGCGCGTCGATCCAGCTGACCGAGGCCGACCGGCCACCGGTGACGTCGTTGGAGCAGCCGGTGATGCAGACATACCGGCCGCCGGGTTCCAGGAGCCGGGCGAATTCGTCGAACAGGTCGAACAGATCGACGTACATGGTGGTCTCGTTGGTCCAGATGCCGCGCACCGACTCGTCGGCGAAGCCGGTGTCGAGCATGTTGCGGAAGTGGAACCGGACCCGGTCGGTGACACCGCGGGTCTCGGCCTGGTCGTTGGCGAAGCCGACCTGGTACTCGGAGATGGAGACACCGTCGACCTGACAGCCGAAGCGCTCCGCGGCCATGAAGCTGGTACCGCCGCGTCCCGAACCGCCGTCGACGAGGCGATCGGCGGGCTGGATGGCGCCGAGATTGTCGAGCAGATAGTCGGCCTGGGCGGTCTCGAGCCGGTGCAGTTCGCGCACGATGCGGTCCTGCCTGGTCTTCTCGGGGCCCTCGATCACCGTCCAATCGGGCGCGCCGATGCCGTAGTGATGGTGGTAGAGACCGTCGACCTCGCCCAGTTTGGTGTTGACCCGATCGTCGTTGGGGTTGTTGTTCCAGTAGGCCGCGACGGAACGCTGGTAGGTGGTGCGCAGGACGGTGCGCTCGGTGCGGGGGTTCGCGATGGTCATCGGTCGTCCTCTCCTGGTGCGATGTCGTGGTAGCGGCGGCTGTCGGCGTGCCAGGCGCGATTGCCGCCCATCCAGGCCCACAGGCCGGCCAGGAAGCGGCGCAGCTGGGGTGAGCCCGCGGCGGCGAGCGGGGCCGCTTCCCGTTCGAAGCGGTGCATCAGCTCGTCGTGGATCTGCGCGGTCCGCAGGACCGCGTCGGCGCGGCTGCAGCCCTCCTCGGCGGCCAGGACCGTCGGCAGGTTGAACTCCCTGCCACCCGAAAGGTCCTCGCGCGCCATCGAATAGAGGTCGTTCACCATCTGCGCGGCCAGTGCGGCAGTGGTGACGACCCGCCGGACGGCCGGATCGGTGTACTCGGGAGCGCCGAGTTCGTAGCCGCCGACGGCGTCGATCGGCGCCATGCACGGCAGGAAGCTGTGCGGCTGGCGATTGGTCAGGTATTCCCAGACCGGTGGCATCCGGTCCGCCGTGCGCCAGCCTGCCTCGGCGCCGAGCGCGATGAACCAGCCCGCGATCTCGGTGCGCAGCCTGGCCAGCTGCGCCGGGCTCGCGTTCCCCGCCCGGGACCCGCACGACTGTCGGGACGCGCC
>NZ_JBHXMY010000908.1:0-1611 GCF_042720195.1 Nocardia sp. NPDC058497
GTACCTGGGGGATCGGGAGTACGACGTCAAGTATCCGGATGTCGGTGTGCTGGTGGCCTTCTCCGGAAGCTTGGAAGTCGATGGCGAGGAGGTCACCGAGCCTTCGGAGAACGGTGGGCTTGCCGAATCCGCTCTGCCGAAGGCGTTCCGGTATACGCGAGCAGACGACCGTGCCACCCAGGCGGGCGGTAAGGGGCAGAAGGAGTACCGGATTCTGGTGGTCGCCGAGAAGTACCAGACCGGGTTCGATGAGCCGCTGCTCACCACCATGTACGTGAACAAGTCGCTCACCGGTATCGCCGCTGTGCAGACACTGTCGCGACTCAACCGCACCCGGGAAGGTAAATCGCAGCAGGATCTGGTGGTCCTCGACTTCGTCAACGATGCCGAGAAGATCCAGGAATCGTTCGCGCCGTACTACGAGGACGCGTTTACCCTGCCGACCGACCCGAACCTGCTGTATGTAGCCCGAGACCGGGTTGTGGCCGCCCCGATCCTGATCACCCAGGAGATGAAGGACTTCGCCGCGGCCTACCTCGCGGCCGAGCAGAAGGCCGCCGGGTCAGCCGCGAAATGGGCCAAGTTGCACGCTGAGCTGTATCGGCACCTGGCACCGGCAGTCGACCGGTTCGAGATCTTCCTCAACAGCGAGGAGGAGGACGATGTCGCTCTCGCGGAGTCGTTCCGTGCGGACCTCAACGACTACGTCCGCAAATACGGCTTCCTCGCGCAGATCGTGCCCTACCAGGACCCCGACCTCGAACTGCTGCATCTCTACGGGCGTCACCTGCTCAACCGGCTCCCGCGCCGTGCCGACGGCGGACTCGACATCGGCGAGGTCGACCTGAGCCACCTCCGGCTCGAGCAGACGGGTGAGCACGACCTCGGCCTGGCGCCGGAAGGCTCGCAGGAGTTGCGGGGATTCGGCGACGGGACCGGTGCGCCCAAGGAACCGGAGAAGTCGCTGCTGTCGGCGCTGGTCGAGCGGTTCAACGAGCGGTTCGGTACCGAGTTCTCCGAGGAGCACCTCGCTATCCCGTTCGACGCCGCCATGAACGAACCGCAGGTGGAGCAGGCTCGGCTCGCGAACAAGAACGTCGACGACTTCGGCGTAGTTTTCGACAAGGTGTTTGCCGAGAAGATGGTCGAACACTTCGATACGCTCAATGATCTCGGCGAGCGGTACTTCGCGCGAGACAATGAGTTCAAGAAGGATCTTGATCGGCAGGCACGCACAGCGGCGTTCCGGCTGCTCGGGCGGCGGCACGGACTGCCCGAGATGTAGTGCGGCGGTGGTGAGGCTGTCGCAGGATGGCAGGGGGTCGTAGTGCCGGCACAGCGGATCGGCAATCGATACGAGCTGATCGAGGAGATCGGTTTCGGTGGGTTCGGGTCGGTCTGGCGCGGTTACGACACCGTGCTCGACCGCGAGATCGCGGTGAAGATGATCCGGTTCACCCAGATCAAATCCCCGACCGAAGCCGCCGAGTTCGCCGAGCGGTTCCGCCGCGAAGCCCGCATCACCGCGCAGATCCGACACCACGGAGTACCGCAGGTCTATGATGCGGTCCTCGACGCCGACCTGACCGAGGAGTACCTCGTGATGGAACT
>NZ_JBHXMY010000909.1:0-1609 GCF_042720195.1 Nocardia sp. NPDC058497
TATAGGGCGACAACCATTTTATACACATATATTTTGGTGGGCAGGTTATTTTTTTTATAAGAGACTGGTTCGCCACCGGTCAACGTCACGACCAGGACGTCGACGCCCTCGGCCGCGTACCTGGCCGTGGTCGCGGCGCCCTTGCTCGATTCGTCGTCGGGGTGGGCGTGCACCGCCATGAGGCGAAGGCCACTCACGTCTCGCTCACCATCGCTCTCGCTCGCGGGTGTCAGAACTACGTTCCCTATAGTTCCATCCGACCCCCCGTTTGTTCCGACCACCCCCGGGAGCGAGAAACCGATGACCGAGCCCGCACCGGACTCCGCGGCGACCTCGGCCGCCGCAGCAGCGCGACACGCCGATCGATACGGCCGGAAACCCCCGGTGCGTCGGCTGTGGCTCCTGGTCACGCTCGGCGTCGGTGTGCTGGTCGCGGGCCTCGGCGTCGCCTATCTGGGGTTCCAGAAGTACGGCCCGAAGGCGATCGAGACCGAGCAGCTCGGTTACGTGGTCGACGACGACTCGACACTCACGGTGCGGATGAAAGTGACCAGAGACTCACCGCAGCAGGCCGTCGTCTGCTTCGTCCGGGCGATGGACCGCGACGGCGCCGAGGTCGGCAGGCGCGAGGTTCTGGTCCCCGGATCGGACTCGACCAGCGTCCAGGTGACCACCACGGTCAAGTCCTCGGCGCGCGCCTCGGCGGGCGATATCTACGGGTGCACCGAGGAAGTGCCGGGCTATCTGCGCATGGAATAGCAGGCCACGCCTAGCCTGACCTGCATATTTATGGGACATGCTAAAATGGCCTGATACACGGTTCCGGGGCTCGGAGCCGTGTTTGCTGCATTGGCGGCCAGCGGTGCTGTTAGCGGGTTATGGGTTCACCCCCCAGGATCGCTCCAGCCGTCGGGCTGGTGCATGCCCTCCTGCGGGAGGGCACCGTGCTGGTTTCAGGGAATCCCGGTCCGCCGGGAACAACTACTAGGGAGTGATCGAGATGACCGAGAATGTGACCTGGCTTACCCAGGAGTCGCACGACAGGCTCAAGAGCGAGCTGGACTCGCTCATTGCCAACCGTCCGGTCATTGCCGCCGAGATCAACGAGCGCCGCGAAGAGGGCGATCTCAAGGAGAACGGCGGCTACCACGCCGCGCGCGAGGAGCAGGGCCAGCAGGAGGCGCGCATCCGCCAGCTGCAGGAACTGCTGAACAACGCGAAGGTCGGCGTCGCCCCCACCAAGTCCGGTGTGGCGCTCCCGGGCTCGGTCGTCACCGTCTACTACGACGGCGACTCCGACGACACCGAGACCTTCCTCATCGCGACCCGCGAAGAGGGCCTCGGCGCGACCAACCTCGAGACCTACTCGCCGAACTCCCCGCTCGGCGGCGCGCTGATCGACGCCAAGGTGGGCGAGACCCGCGAGTACACGCTGCCCAACGGCAACACCATGAAGGTGACCCTGGTCAGCGCGGAGCCGTACCACGGCTGAGCGCGGCCCCGCCGAGCCCAGATAGCCTGAACCCGAACGCAAGCGGGGGCGCCCCCCCCAGAGCGTGGGGCGGCGGGGGGGAGTGTGGGTGTGAGGGGGGGAGCTCCCGCGCGCGCC
>NZ_JBHXMY010000910.1:0-1605 GCF_042720195.1 Nocardia sp. NPDC058497
CCCTAATACGGGCACTAGCACCTCAAGCTAGCGCGTCTGCCATTCCGCCACCCGGACTTGCTGGTGTGCCAAAAGATTATCCGACGCGGTGACGGAAACCAAATCGCCTAGGTGACCTGCCGTTTTGTCGCATCGATCGCGATGATTCAAGCGGACGATCTCGGCCTCACGAAGCTCTGGAAGGGGCACGGGAGCATGTGGCGGATGATGTGATCTTGGTCGCGGATGCCGGGTCGCTGAGTCCGCCCAGTGCCCGATCATCTGCTGCTCCAATGCGGCGAGATGGCTCTCGGTAGCTTGCTTCTCGCTGAGTACCTGCCTGGTCCAAGACGCCACGAGTTGTGGATCGGTTCCGGCCTCGAGTGCTGGCGGACTTTCTGGCTCGCACGGTGGCTGGGCGGATCGTCAGCCCAGGTACGGCGTGCGTCGCCCCTCCAGGTAGTGAGTCAGTCTGAGTCGCTGCGTGTGGTGCATGTCGAGGCTGCCCAGTTCGGCGGGGGATACGAACCGTAGTTCTGTGGACTCGTCGGAGATGGCGAGGTCGCCGCCGGTGACACGGGCTAGGAAGCATACGTTGAACTGGCGTCGAACCTCGCCATCGCTGTAGGCGATCACGTGGCGTGGATCGGTGTAGGTACCGACGAGCCCGGTGGTCTCGATGTCGAGACCGGTTTCTTCCTTGACCTCTCGTACCGCGCAGCCGGGGAGGCTGTCGGTCATCTCCATACCGCCCCCGGGCAGTGCCCATAGGCCGCTGTCAGCGCGCCGTTGAAGCAGGATGCGGCCCGTGCCCGAATTTTTTTCCCTGCCCCGTTGTTGGACGTTGGCGCTGTCGGCGTCACCCACGGCTATCCGTATCGCGCAGCCCGCCTCGGCGCGTTCGGTCAGCAGGTCGTTGAGCCGCGGGTATGCCTCGTGGAGGAAGACGGCCGCGTAGACCAGGATGTCGATGCGGTCGCGTGCCGGCGTGAGCAGGTTGACGAACATCGACGCCGAGACATCGGCTCTCTGGTCGTAGAGGGCAACGAGTTCGGGGCTGACGGCGCGGGCCGTGCGCGACTGTTGTAGGGCGGGCCACAGGGCATGGACGTCCTCGCCCAAACACTCGGCAGCTTGGATTGCGTTGCGCCGCCGAGGGACTCGACCGAGGCTCACCCAGCACCCCCGGGTGTTGCGCTGACTCACTGAACCTGAGCTGCCTGCTCGTTAGGGAAGTGCGCCCGAGCGCGGACCGCCCGTCGGATGCGGGCGTTGACCGCTCGATCGCGTTGGTCGAACACACCACCCGCCGGATCTCGGTGTCGAACGCCAGGAACGGCACGAACTCCGCGAGCTGCTCTTCCAGAGCCGCACGATCGCCGGATACTTCGTGCCCCATTCCTCGGTGAATTCGCAGAACCGTTCCAGCGCAGCGGCTTCGGTCGCCGCGGTGTAGACCGGTTTGAGGGCCGCGGCGATCGCGGCCCAGTGCTGGTGCCCGGCATAGCCGAACGAGGCGCGCAGTAAGTGCACGATGTGGCCGCGCTGACGACGGTTACGAGACCAGCCGCGCCTTCTCCTGCGGTTCCTGCTGATTCACACACTCCTGATACGGATTCGGGTTGC
>NZ_JBHXMY010000911.1:0-1599 GCF_042720195.1 Nocardia sp. NPDC058497
GGCATGGGTGCCAGGCTCCGCACAGCGGACACCACCCGTTATGCGCGTGACGGTATGGCGGGGATGACTATCGAACAAGGATTGAGCTGGTTCGATGCTGCGCTGATCCAGCCTCGAGGGGCGGTGACCGCAGCCGAGCTCGACACCATAACCCTGGCGTCG
Organism: Nocardia sp. NPDC058497; assembly: GCF_042720195.1. Taxonomy (NCBI): domain Bacteria; kingdom Bacillati; phylum Actinomycetota; class Actinomycetes; order Mycobacteriales; family Nocardiaceae; genus Nocardia; species Nocardia sp. NPDC058497. Next base: position 163 of record NZ_JBHXMY010000911.1, read on the forward strand.
CATGCTCGGACCGGTACGTTGGTGCCCTTCCTCACTACCTTGTTCCCCCAGACCCGACGCGCGGTGGTTGCGGCTACGGGCCGCTCGGACGGAATGTCTGCTTTGCAGCGCCGTATCGCCGGGATATCCGAGAGCGAAGCACTGTCGGTGATTTTGGACATGGTTCGCGGCGAGGTGGCCACGGTACTGGGTTTCGACAATAGTTCGGCGGTCGAAGCGGGCCGCATTTTCCGCGAGCTGGGCTTCGATTCGCTGACCGCGGTCGAAATGCGTAATCGGCTCAATGTGGTGACCGGCGCACGATTGCCAGCGACTCTGATATTCGATTACCCGACACCCGAGTCCGTGGCTCGGTTCGTGATGGACGAATTGCGGGGCGGCCCCGAGGCTTCCGAATCCGCCGCTGCGGCCCCATCGGCGTCGATACAGTCCGATCCGGTGGTCATTGTCGGCATCGGCTGCCGACTCCCCGGCGGAGTCTCCTCCCCGGAAGACCTGTGGCAGTTGCTGATCGACGAATCCGATGCGATCTCCTCGTTCCCGACCGATCGCGGCTGGGACATCGACGGCGTGTTCGATCCACAGCCGGGTGCGGTCGGCAGATCGTATGTGCGCGAAGGCGGGTTCCTGCACGACGCGGCACAGTTCGACGCTGGCTTCTTCGGGATCAGCCCCCGGGAGGCGACAGGGATGGATCCGCAGCAGCGGGTGCTGCTGGAGACGGTGTGGGAGGCGCTCGAGCATGCCGGGATCGACCCGGATAGTCTGCGCGGCAGCGATACCGGCGTGTTCGTCGGTATCGGCAGTTTGGGCTACGGCGTTTCCGGCGGGCAGGGCGATGAATCGTCAGGTTATGAGCTGACCGGCACACCACTGAGTGTGGCCTCGGGTCGTATCTCCTATGCTCTCGGCCTGGAGGGCCCGGCGGTCTCGGTGGACACCGCATGCTCGTCGTCGCTCGTTGCCATTCATCAAGCGGTGCAGGCGCTTCGAGTCGGAGAGTGCTCGATGGCACTCGCGGGCGGCGTGACCGTTATGGCCACCCCGGATGGAATCATCGGATTCTGCCAGCAACAAGGTCTGGCGGCAGACGGTCGCGTCAAACCTTTCGCCGACGCCGCGGACGGCACCGCGTTGGCCGAGGGTGCGGGCGTGCTGGTGTTGGAGCGACTGTCCGACGCACAACGACTCGGGCACGACGTGCTCGCGGTAGTACGTGGCTCGGCGATCAACCAGGATGGCGCGTCCAACGGACTCACCGCCCCCAATGGTCCTTCCCAGCAACGCGTCATTCGCCGCACCCTGGCCAACGCTGGGCTCCGCGCGGCGGAGGTCGACGTCGTGGAGGCCCACGGCACCGGTACTCGTCTCGGCGATCCCATTGAGGCACAGGCGATCCTGGCGACCTATGGGCGTGACCGTGACCCGAGGCAACCG
>NZ_JBHXMY010000912.1:0-1598 GCF_042720195.1 Nocardia sp. NPDC058497
GCGCGTACCAGGTCATCAGGAACGCGTCACGTTCGACCGTTTCCAGGATCCCGTAGAGAATCGCCTCCTCGAGGCAGCCGCCCAGCGCACAGCCGTTCGAGATCTCGTACAGGAATGGCCTCGGGTCCTCATCGCGTCGCGGTGCCCGGTAGTAGGCGTAGGACTCGGGCACGAGGATCGGAGCCTGGCGCATGAACGAATATCCCCAGACCCACGGGTATATCCGGGTGTCGTCGAATTGCTCGAAGCCGAAGTCCGGCCTGCGATAGCTTTCCGCGGGATGCAGGGCCAGCTGACGCGGGTCGACGGCCTCGGAAGCGATCTGGCGGAAGCTGGATCGGACAACCGTCCGCTTACCTCCCGGGTACAAGCCACCATGCCGCTCCAGCGCCTCGAGCAGTGCGATGAGCTCGCTCGAGCGGTAGTTGGCGGTCCGTCCCCAGCCCCGCTCGGTCCCTCCGCCCCGGAGACCGAAAGGGGCCGCGGCAACAGCGAGACCGCCTTCGTTGCCGCGGCTGAACTCGCTGATGAGTCCGCACTCCGGGTCCACGTACAGCGCGCGTAGTGCGTCGAACTCGTGGTGTACGTCCCGGACGCGATAGGTCTTCGGTGCGAGTTTGGTAACCGAACCGATCGCGACCGCTGCCAGCTCCGGGTCGTCCGGTCGCAGGCTCCCGCACGTGGAACACAGGGGATCCGGCAGGAACGAATGCGTGGTGAAGGACAGGTCGGCCAGCTCGACGATCACGATGCCGCGGTGAATCCGCATCGGCTCGGCGTCGGTGAGTCGTCGCCATTCGTCGTCGACCAGTTCGGCGACGAATTCCGCCGCGAGGGCGGTCAAAGCTCGCGGCGGCACTGTCGCGAGTTCCTTCGAGTTGCGCTCGCGCACAGCGTCCCAGCCGGACGGGTCCTTCCGTGTGCGGCGTCGGCGGGTCTCGGTGCACGTGCCGCAGCCCGGCGTCCCGGTGACTTCCAGCGGTCCGACAACGGCACGTGAAATCTCGGTGTGGATCGGTAGCCAAGGCACCTGTGCCGCTTGTGCGGCGGCTCGAACGAGGTCGTGTGCACTGGTATCCCAGCAATCGGTCACACTCACCACCGCGGCGCAGGCGGCAAGCGTGGCTGGGGCGTCCAGGGAGATCGTTCGCGTAGTGCCGACCCGGTCGCGAATCGCCCGCGCGATGTCGCCGCTGCCGATGATCCCGAGTGTCTTTCCGGTCATTGGTCCCGTCTATCTCTCGTAGCCGATCACGTGCACGACGAACGGCAGCAGCCCGGCGACGAAGGTGTCGTGATCGAGTGGAACCACGACGATGTCGTGGCCGGCGCGGTGGAGGGTGTCGAGAAGATCGCCGGATGTCGCGGTGTTCACCAGGCTGCCCTGGGGCGTCTCGGTCACCACCGCCGGTTGTGGGATCTCGCCCAATGATGGTGGGGCATAGTCGAAATGACGGTCTGACCGCGCTTGGCAGGCGTGTAGAGCCGTGGTCAGCGCGGAGATGATCGCTTCCGCCGGGGTCGGCGCGCAGGCGATCGAACCCAGCGCCGTGCCCAATCGGCAATCGAATGTCGGAACGGCGACTCGACCGGATATC
>NZ_JBHXMY010000913.1:0-1567 GCF_042720195.1 Nocardia sp. NPDC058497
CTTTGACGGTCGCTGACAGGCGCACTATCTGCGTTGGTCGCTGGGCGGTCACGTTGCGGGACTTCCTGCGTGTGGTTAAACCCGAGGGAACGGGGCCGGAATCGTTGAAAGCCACGCCCTGAATTCCACCGTACGGGGTGCTAGCTGGAGTTAGCACTCTCCATTCGGTGAGAGCAGGACCACATCTGGACGCGTGACCTATAAGTCGTAGTCAGCGCGGTGTTCGAGGGCGTGGTTGTTTCTCACATCCACTCGGTGGGTATCCCGGGTAGGCAGGCGAGCGTCATTCACGACTGCCACGGCGGTCAACCCCGGCCAACGAAGTCCGGGCAGTCGGCACGGATGGCGCTCAAAGACTGACGCTCGCCTGTTCGGGGATATTTCTCAGGCGAACTGGCCTGCTTCGCGGCCTGGGCCGGGCGGACCCGCGAAGGCCTGTGCGATGCCGAGCCAGTGTTCGGCGTCCGGGCCCTCGGTGACCAGCGCGGTGTCGTCGCGATGGCGGCGCTGGGTGGCGACCAGGCAGAAGTCGACGGCCGGACCGGTGACGCGCTGCTTCGCGTCCTCGGGGCCCCAGGTCCACAGGGTGCCGTCGGGTGCGGTCAGTTCCACCCGGAATTCCTCGGCCGGCCCGGGTTCACCGTGGACGGTGTAGGCGAAGTTCCTGGTCCGGACGCTGATGTGGGCCACCGTGCGCAGCCGGGCGGTCGGTGTGCGGTCGACGCCTAGCGCGTCGGCGACGTCCTGCCCGTGCGCCCAGGTCTCCATGATGCGGGCCGAGATCATCGACGCCGGGCTCATCGGCGGGCCGAACCAGGGTAGCTTGGTGCCGGCCGGCACGGCGGCCAGCGCGGCGATCAGCTCGTCGCGGCCGGCGCGCCAGCGCACGAGCAGCTCGGCGGGCGGGGTCTGCGCCACTTCCTCGGCGGCCTCGTCGACGAAGGTGAACATCTTCGGCGCGGCCTCGGCCAGCAGCTTCGTGAAGGTCTCGCCGTCGGTGGCGGCCAGCTCGGACACCTCGTCGGTCCAGGTCAGGTGGGCGATCTGGGTGGTGATGTCCCAGCCGGGCGACGGGGTCGGCGTCTGCCACTGTTCGGGGGTCAGCGGTGCGACCAGGTTTTCCAGATCCGCGCATTCGGCGGCGAAGTCGTCGAGGAGCGCTGCGAGGTCAGCCATCTGTTCCCTTGCCGATCATGGCGCGGCCCGGTACGGGTGCGCCTCGTCACCAAGAATCTCAGCGGCCCGAGAAAAATGCAAGCACGCGTGCTTGTTATTTGTGGCTACCAGCCGAAGATGAGCAGGTGGATCGCGCCGACTACGACACCGAGCACACCACCGTGCACGTACAGCAGCCACGCGTCCTGCTCCACCGCGGCATAGAACATCTCCATGAACTCGCCCGGCGTGAGTTTCTGCAGCTTGCGGTCGGCGAACTCGTCGATCTTCTTCGCCTGCTCCAGCACGAACTTCTCGTCGTCGAGGCGGGGCGGGCCGGGGGGGGGGAGGCCCCCCCCCCCCCGCGAGGGGGGGGGGTGGTTAGAGAATAAGAGAGAGACAAAAAAAAAAA
>NZ_JBHXMY010000914.1:0-1564 GCF_042720195.1 Nocardia sp. NPDC058497
CGCGGCCGCCCTTTTTCACTTTGAACGCGACGACCGGGGTGTGCCGCGTGTCGTATTGGTCTCTCGGGGGGGTGAAACCCTCTACGTAGTGGACGTAGGCGTCCTCGTCGACGATGATCAGCGTCCGCTCGAACTGGCCCATGTTCTCGGTGTTGATCCGGAAGTAGGCCTGCAGCGGGATGTCGACGTGCACGCCCGGCGGCACGTAGATGAACGAGCCACCCGACCAGACGGCGGTGTTGAGCGCGGAGAACTTGTTGTCACCGGCGGGGATCACCGAGCCGAAGTACTGCTGGAAGACCTCCGGGTGCTCCTTGAGCGCGGTGTCGGTGTCGAGGAAGATGACGCCCTGCTTCTCCAGGTCCTCGCGGATGGAGTGGTAGACGACCTCGGACTCGTACTGCGCGGCGACACCGGAGACAAGGCGCTGCTTCTCCGCCTCGGGGATGCCCAGCTTGTCGTAGGTGTTCTTGATGTCCTCGGGCAGGTCTTCCCAGCTCTCGGCCTGCTTCTCCGAGGAGCGCACGAAGTACTTGATGTTGTCGAAGTCGATGCCGTCGAGGTTGGAACCCCAGTTCGGCATGGGCTTGCGATCGAAGATGCGCAGGGCCTTGAGGCGGATGTCGAGCATCCATTCCGGCTCGCTCTTCTTGGCCGAGATGTCGCGAACGACAGCCTCCGACAGGCCGCGTTGCGCGCTGGCACCGGCCACATCCGAATCGGCCCAGCCGTAACCGTAGTTGCCCAGCGAGGCGATGGTCTCGTCCTGGGTCAGCGGTTGCACCTGGTCGGTGGTCGTCGTCATTCGGCACTCCTTCCGGAGTCGTTCGTTCGTCCCGCCGCGGGCTGTGCGGCGATGATCAGCGGTACGTGGGTGGTGCAGGCGCAATCGCCGTTGGCGATGGTCGCAAGTCGCTGTACGTGGGTGCCGAGCAGGTCGCGGAAAGCGTCCAGTTCGGCGTCACACAGCTGCGGGAACTCCTCGGCGACATGGGCCACCGGGCAGTGATGCTGGCAGATCTGCACACCGGCGCCGACCTGGCGCGTGGTGGCGGCGAAACCGGCGTCGGTGAACGCTTCCGCGATCTCCTCCACCTTGGCCTCGATCTCCGGCGCGGTGTGCTCGGCGACCGGCTCGATGCCGTCGACGATGACGTTGACCCGCTTGCGGGCGAATTCGGCGATCGCCGCGTCGCCGCCGATCTCGCCGAGCTGACGGATCGCCGCCCCGGCCAGATCGTCGTAGGCGTGGCCGAGATTGCCACGCCCGGCCGCCGTGAGCTGGTACTGCTTGGCCGGGCGGCCGCGGCCCTTCTGCTGCCACGGCGCCGATCGGCTCGCCCTGGCCTGACCCGCGTCGATCAGCGCGTCGAGGTGCCTGCGCACGCCCGCGGGCGCGAGCCCGAGTGCGGTGCCGATGGCGGTCGCGGTGATCGGGCCGTCTTCGAGCAGGAGCTGGACGATGGCCGCCCTGGTGTGACCCTCGTGCACGGTCGCGACGGGCACGGCCGACGTCCGGGCGCCCGGGGGGGGTAGCCCGCGCCCCCCCCCCCCCGAGCCCCCA
>NZ_JBHXMY010000915.1:0-1562 GCF_042720195.1 Nocardia sp. NPDC058497
GGTTTCCAGCTGGGCAGCCTCTGGTACATCTCGCTGGACTACGTCAACCACCAGACCAGCCTCAATCACGCACAGGCGCAAGTAGATCCGGACGGGATGATCCGGATGGTGGTGAGCAAGCAGGATCCCGGCATCGCGAACTGGATCGAGACCACCGGGCGCACGCGGGGCATCCTGCAGTTCCGGTGGCAGCGCACCGACCGGCCGATGACCGAGGCCGACGGCCCGACGGTTGCCCTCGTACCGGTCACCGAGGTCACCCAGCACCTCCCCCATATCGAACGCAACCGGATCGACGCCGCCGGCTGGCGTGACCGAATCGCCGCCCGTCAGCGGGCTTTCGCAGAAAGGATGCTCGGTTAACCCTTCCCCATGCCTGCAGGCGGGAGATTCCCGGCTCGGACCGCACCGACAACCTCGAAGGGAGGTAGGCAATGTCTGACGTCGTCAGCACCGACACGGTGAGGCTCAACCGTGGCCAGAATCATTCTGGCAGCGTTGCGATCACGGTCTGCTGTGTACCCGCAGTCCGCACATCGGAAGGTTCGTTCAGCGAGTTCGAGTCGCTGCTTGGCTCTCGCGTAGCACTCCGAACACGTCATCGTGGTGTAAGCAGGCGGAACCAACACCACCTTTCGGCCCGCCCGCACGCCACGCTCGATCAACTCTCGCTTGGCCGCTCCGATCGCAGCGTCAGCAGCCTTGCGAGCCATCCTCGACCTAGCCAGGAACTTCGGCTTGAAATCCTCGACCGCTATCACTTGGTGAGCACCGACGATGCGACGTGCCCACTGCCGAGCGGCGTGCGCATTCTGTCGAGCGGCCTTCTTCGCGATCCGCGCAGCCTGATTGCGAGACCGCAGATAGCCCCGCGATGGCGCCTGCCCCCGTGCACGACGGCGACGGACCATCTTCCGTTGAGCGCGAGCGAGTTCAGCGGCGCATCGACGCCGGTACCCACCGTAAGGCAGGTCGAACGCTGGGTCTGTGGTCGTGGCCGTCGTGGCGACACCCCAGTCGATGCCGATTGCCCCGGCCACCGTGGAGCGAGGCAGAGAGGGTCGACGGACCACGAACGATGCGTACCAGTGCCCCAGGCAGTCCCGGTAGACGCGGACGGAGGTCGGTTCGGACGGCAACTCCCGCGACCACACCACCGGAACCGACACCCCGCCAGGCAGTCGCAATCGACGGTCACGGATCGAGAAACCTCGGGTGGTGTATTCGAGCGACGGCAACGCCTTCTTGCGCGCCTTGGCTTTAGGTTTGCCGCGCCCTGGCACCCGATAGGAGTCGTGCAACGCGGCAGCGTAGGTCCGCAATGTCTGCTGTTGGGCAACCTGCGAACCCTGTCTCAGCCACCGGGCACGGGCCCGTGCTTCAGTAAGCAACTTCGACAGCTTGCAGAAAGTAGGTTTGTGCCCGTCGCGCTGCTGGCGGACGGCCTCGTTCCAGAGAAACCGGCACCGGTGCCACTCATCGAGCAGTGCGCGCTGGGCCGTCACGCCGGGGCGCAAACGGTAGGTGTAGCGCACGGTCTCAACCATACGAGGCAGTGTAAT
>NZ_JBHXMY010000916.1:0-1561 GCF_042720195.1 Nocardia sp. NPDC058497
CTGGTACCTCGCTGAGGGGCATGTGTCAAAGCGGGCGGGTATTGCGGAAATACAGCCGACCGGCGTTCATTTCACGCTTGGTGCGCATGAGGTCGAGTACCATGTCGAGCTCAGCAAGGCTTTCAAACAGGTATTTGGTGCAGACCTTTCCCTGCGTACCAATCAGATGGACCACTCGACCCGAATGTCCTGCCAGAGCAGGAGTGTGGCGTCGCTGCTATTTTCGCTGGTCGGAGCCGGATACGCCACCAAGCGGCTATCGCACGAGGTTATGACTGCCGATGACGACTTCCTGCTCGGCCTATTGAGCGGTCTGTTCCGTGGCGACGGGTGCAGTACGCCCGGCGGAATGGTGCTCGACCTGGTCAACCCCGAACTAATCGACCAGGTGCAGCTGATCCTGCGTCGCCTCGGCATCGTGTCGACTGTTCGCCGGTACATCAATCAGGCCGGTAACGAGACCGGACAGGTGTTCGTGCCCGGGCTGCCCGGCAACAATGAAGAATTTATCTTCGACATCGGTAAGAACTTGCACAATTACATCGGGCGCAAGGGGATCAAGCGTACGACGTACCATGTTGTGCACGGCCGTCACGTCTACGGTGTCCGGGCGATCGAGCGCACCTCCGAGACCCCGGAAAAGGTGTACAACCTGCACGTCGAGGGGACGCACACCTATACAATTCGCGGCACGGTTGTGCACAATTGTTTCCTTCTTCGCATCGAGGACAACATGGAGTCCATCGGGCGCTCCATCAACTCCGCGCTGCAGCTGTCCAAGCGCGGTGGCGGTGTCGCCCTGCTGCTGAGCAACATTCGTGAGCACGGTGCGCCGATCAAGAAGATCGAGAACCAGAGCTCGGGTGTCATCCCGATCATGAAGCTGCTCGAGGACTCGTTCTCCTACGCCAACCAGCTGGGCGCGCGCCAGGGCGCGGGCGCGGTGTACCTGCACGCGCACCACCCCGACATCTACCGCTTCCTCGACACCAAGCGCGAGAACGCGGACGAGAAGATCCGCATCAAGACGCTGTCGCTGGGCGTGGTGATCCCCGACATCACCTTCGAGCTGGCGAAGAAGAACGAGGACATGTACCTGTTCTCGCCGTACGACGTCGAGCGCATCTACGGCAAGCCGTTCGCCGATGTCGACGTCACCGAGAAGTACTACGAGATGGTCGACGACAAGCGCATCCGCAAGTCGAAGATCAAGGCGCGCGAGTTCTTCCAGACCATCGCCGAGCTGCAATTCGAGTCGGGCTACCCGTACATCATGTTCGAGGACACGGTGAACCGGGCCAACCCGATCAAGGGCAAGATCACCCACTCGAACCTGTGCTCGGAGATCCTGCAGGTCTCGACCCCCTCGGAGTTCAACGACGACCTGTCCTACGCCAAGGTCGGCAAGGACATCTCCTGCAACCTCGGCTCGCTCAATATCGCCAAGGCGATGGACTCGCCGGACTTCGGCCAGACCATCGAGACCTCGATCCGCGCGCTGACCGCCGTCTCGGACCAGACCCACATCTACTCGGTGCCCTCGATCGAGCAGGGCAACAAC
>NZ_JBHXMY010000917.1:0-1558 GCF_042720195.1 Nocardia sp. NPDC058497
GTCGAATCGCCGCCGACAGCAGTCCAGGAGTACTCTCGCAATCTCTACCAAACTGCCGGAAGCGATGGCATTCTCGCGCTGAGTGAGCATCTCGAGGCCGGGGAAGACTCCGGAAATACTGTGGCCGCCGCACAGCGCGATGCGCTGGCCAACGGGCTGATGGTGGTCAGCAACGAAAACATCGGCACCGGACGCAATCCCGACGGGACTCTCACAAACGCCGGCAGCTACCAAAATCTCCCGTCCGGGATGCGTGAACTGATCGAGGCGAAACGCACTGACCCGAACCCGATCAACCCGAACACCCCTGGTGGTCCGGCTGTGGCCCTGCAAGACCAGTGGAAGGATACGAACGATCTGGCCGATCTCATGGGGCAGGCCAACCCGGGGTATGAACCAGGCACGGAACTGGGCACCAAGCTGTTCCTCAAGTCCTCGGACATGATCCAGGATCAGTACCATCCTGACGGCCGCGACGAAGCTGCGGCACAGTTCCTCGACATCGGCTCCCGCAATGACAATTAGAGCCATCAGATCTGGTCGGGCGATGGAATGCCGGAAGGGTACAAGCCCCGCGAAACTGTGCAGGGATTGATGTACTACGACTGGCCCGACTCTGCACAAGGCAGCGGCCCGACCGTGCTGCTCGATCGGATCACCGAGGAATCCCAGCTTCCAGTAAACACCGAGAGGGGTGACCGGGGGCGTCAAGACCTCGCCGACCTCGGCCAAATGTTCGGATCAACCGACGACGACAAGGCATGGGAAAACACCCGTCAAGAATTCGCGGGGAACCCCGAGCTCGCCAACAAGGTCAGTCAGATGGTCAGTTCCAACCTGGAGTCGGTGAGTAGCAGGGCCTACCCCGAAGGGTTTCCCGGCGATAGCAAGGTGCTCAACGGTGTCGCCAGGTGGAACGGGGACGAAGGAAATCGGTTGATGGAGCTCGGCTCCTACACCGAGGAAGGGCGCGTCGGCCTGACCACAGCCGTCGAACAGTATCGGTTGTCCGAACTGACCGAGGCGATGCAGAAAAACCCCGAGAATCCGGCATCGATTCTTGCTGGGAGCAATGCGGGAACCCTGTCCGGACGCCTGGACGATGCGATGTGGGACGCCATCATCGGCGAGGATAAGAAGAAGGGCGAGGACACTATCTCGGCGGAGGAGGAGAACTTGCTCCGCCGAGCCAAGATGATGGGTGCCGATATGGCGGGGATGCTTGTGGACGAAGGGGTTGCCAAGATTCCCGGCTCACAGGTTGTACAGGATGTAACCGGCCTCGAGGCGGGCAACACCACTACCGGGCTGATCCAGGAATGGATCGGAAAACCTGAATACGACTACAAGGATCGACCGAGCCCGCAGGAACTCAAGACAGAGGCCATCCAGAGTGCACAGCAGGCAGTCCTGAACGGGGCCGACGCGGCTGGGCAGCTGCCGGAATCTCTGAAGGTTGATGGGCGACCGGCGACTGTCGAAGAAATCGTTGGTCAAGGCAAAGCGGACCAGCTAAATGATTTTCTGACCGAGCACGGTTTGAACCAATATATTACAG
>NZ_JBHXMY010000918.1:0-1554 GCF_042720195.1 Nocardia sp. NPDC058497
TCCACATGCAGTGTCCGCGGCAGCACACCGTGCCGCATCGCCATCACCATCTTGATCACACCGCCGACACCGGCAGCGGCCTGGGCGTGGCCGATGTTGGACTTCAACGACCCCAGCCATAGCGGACGGTCCGGGTCACGGTCCTGCCCATAGGTGGCCAGCAGCGCCTGCGCTTCGATCGGATCACCCAGGGTGGTACCGGTGCCATGGGCTTCCACCGCGTCGACCTCGACCGCCGAGACCCCGGCATTGGCCAGCGCCTGGCGGATCACCCGCCGCTGCGACGGACCGTTCGGCGCGGTCAAACCATTCGACGCGCCGTCCTGGTTCACCGCCGAACCGGCGACCACCGCGAGCACCTGATGACCATTGCGGCGGGCATCGGACAACCGCTCCAGCACAAGGACACCGGCGCCTTCGGACCAACCGACACCATCGGCCGCGTCGGCGAACGACTTGCACCGGCCATCCGGGGACAGACCCCGCTGGCGGCCGAACTCGAGGAACATGTCCGGCGTGGCCATGACCGCCACACCACCGGCCAAGGCCAGGTCGCATTCGCCCGAACGCAGCGACTGCCCGGCCATGTGCAGGGCGACCAGCGATGACGAGCACGCGGTATCCACGGTGACCGACGGCCCTTCCAGGCCGAACACATACGACACCCGGCCCGAGACCAAACTGCCCGCGGACCCGCTACCGGTCCCGGTGGCTCGGGCGTAGTCGTGGTACATCAGACCGGTGAATACGCCGGTCGAGCTGCCGCGCAACACCGCGGGGTCCACCCCGGCGCGTTCCAGCGCTTCCCACGAGATCTCCAACAGCAACCGCTGCTGGGGATCCATCATCGTGGCTTCGTTGGGGCTGATCCCGAAGAAGTCCGCGTCGAATTCCGCTGCGTCGTACAAGAATCCACCACGACGGGTGTAGGTCTTGCCCGCCTTACCGGGTTGGGCATCGTAGATGGCCTCGATGTCCCAGCCTCGATCCACCGGCATCTCCCCGTTGGCGTCCACGCCCGAGCGGACCAGATTCCACAGATCCTCCGGCGAAGCGACTCCTCCCGGATAGCGGCAGGCCATCGCCACCACGGCGATCGGCTCGTCATCGGCTCGGACGTGACTGACCGCGCGCTCTTCGAGAGCTTCGGTGCCGGTGAGTTGCGTACCGATGAATTCGGCCACCACCTGTGGATTGGGGTAATCGAAGATGAGGGTGGCCGGGAGTCGCAGACCCGTCGCGGTGTTGAGCTTGTTGCGGAACTCGACGGCGCTCAACGAGTCGAACCCGAGCTGCTGGAAAGCCTGCTGGGGTTCGACGGCGTCGAGGGAGGCGTGTCCAAGAATGCCTGCGGCAACAGAGCGGACAAGGTCGACCAGAGCACTATCGCGGTCGGAATCCGACAGGCCCGCCAGCTTCTCCGGAAACGACTGACCCGGCGCGGTCCGGCTGTGGCGGCGCGCCGCAATCGGTGCGATCGCGCGGACGAGAGCCGGGATCTGCTCGCCCCGAGTTCGAAGCACCGCCGGATCGACCCGCAGCGCTACCAGCTGG
>NZ_JBHXMY010000919.1:0-1546 GCF_042720195.1 Nocardia sp. NPDC058497
GTCCACCGAGGCCGCCGAAGCGGTCAGCTCGGCGCCGATGGTCGCGCCCGCCCGCAACGGCGGGCCCGCGGCCTCGGCCGTCGGCAGGGTCATGGCGACGAAGATGTCGCCCAGCGGGGTGGCCTGCCGCAACTCCGCGGTGGTGCCCTCCGGCAACTGGATGTCCTGGCGGATCTGCATCTCCACATCGGCCAGGAACGAGGTCGTGGAAATGCCGGTGACGACACCGATATCGGTGCCACCGATCTTGACGTGGGCCCGGTCGGGCAGGTTCAGCGCGTCGCGGAAGGTGGCGTGCAGGGTGTAGCCGGGCCCGCCGATACCAGGTTCGGGCATCGGCAGTTCGGCCACGGTCATCGAGCACGCGGTGCTCGTCGAAGCGACGGCGGCGGCGCACATGGTGGCCGCCAGAGCCGAGCGAAGGTTCATTTCGTCAGTCCCAACAGCGCGGCGGTCAACCCGAAATCCGGGCCCATATCGGCGATCTTTCCGGTGCGGCACCCGTCGAGGCGCATCTGGACGCGTTCGCAGAACAGCGACAGCGCCTCGCTGTCCAGCACGATCTTGTCGAGCAGACCGTGCAGGCGCAGCGCCTGGCGTTCCCGGCTGACCGCGTTGTCGACGTTCTGGAACAGCAGCGGCGCGACGTCGACGATCTCGGTGAGATTGCGCGCATTGGCCCGCATCTGGGCGGCGATCGCCACGAATTTGGTGAGCGCGCCCGCGAGCTGGTCCTGGTTCTGGCCCAGCACCGACGAGGTATTGGTGATGAAGTCGTCGAGCTGGGTCAGCACCGCTTGCAGGCCGGGGGACTGCTGCCCGAACAGGGCGATCAGTTCGGTGATCCGGCCGCTGAAATCCCGCACGGTCTGGTCGTTCTCGGCGATGATCTGGGTGATCTCGCTCAATTTCACGATGGTGTTGGCGATCTGGTCCTTGTTGGCGAAGGTCACCTCGAACGCGGCCGAGAGTTCGTCGAGTGTTTCGCGCAGCCGGTCGCCGTTGCCGTCGAGCAGCGGGAACAGGACGCGACTGGCCATCGGGCCGGTCTCGCTGCCGCCTTTGAGCGCGTCGCCGAGCTGGTCGAAATTGGCCAGGATCCGGTCGAGTTCGACCGGTGTCCTGGTGCGGGTCAGCGGCAGATGCGCGCCGTCGGCGAGTTCGGGCCCCGACCCGGTGTAGGCGGGGGCCAGTTCGACGTGCCGGTTGGTGATCAGCTGCGGCGAGACCAGCGCCGCCATCGCCTCGGCCGGGATCCGCACATCCCGGTCGATCGACATCACCACTTCCACGTAGCTGCCGCGCGGGGTCACCGAGTCGACGACGCCGACGGGGACGCCGAGTACCGAGACCTGGTTGCCCGCATACAGTCCGGCGACATTCTCGAAGTCGGCGCTGATGCGCTTTTGTTCGCTCAGCATCCGGTTACCGAGCCCGGTCACGCTGTCGGGCAGCAGGGCGCAGCCGGAGGCGAGCAGCGCGGTCAGGCACACCGCCGCCAGCTTGGACGTGTGTCGTGTGTTCATCAGTTGCACCCCTGTACGGC
>NZ_JBHXMY010000920.1:0-1543 GCF_042720195.1 Nocardia sp. NPDC058497
ATCGCGCTCTGCGCGTTGGTAACCGCAGTGGCGGCGGTGGTCAGTTTGGCGGTTGCTGCGTCGAGGCGGGCTTGTGCTGCCGCGAGTTGTCCTGAGTCAGTGAAGGTTTGGTTGGCCAAGCCGAGGTCTGGATTGGTTTTGGCCTGTTGGAGCGCTGTGACCGCCTGGGCATGTGTGCCTCGCGCTGCGGCGGCTTCTGTTTCGAGGCCTTTGGCTGTGTCCTGGAAGCTGACCAGGTTGCCGTGCCAGGTCTGGATCACGGTAGTCGCGCGTTCGAGTGAGTTCTTGGCGTAGGTCAGATCCACAGCGAGTGTCGCGTCGAAGTTTTCGCGAAAAGCGTTGCCAGCATCGCCTTTCCATACGTCGTCGTTGCGGTTGCGCAGGCGGTAGAGCAGGATGTTTGTCTCGGTGACCGCGTCGGCGGCCGTCTTGACCTTGGTGCCGAGTGCGGCGACCTCGGCGGCTGAGCCAGGGGCGGGGTTGAATCCGAGGTTCGGATAGGGATTCGACGGGGTCATTTCGAGCCCTCCCCTGGCGTGGGAGACCGGGTGCCGATCCCGGCGCCGTACAGCTTGATCAGGTCCGCGATTTGGGTGTCGAGGTTCTGGTACGCCGTCAGGCATTGAGCTACGCCATCGGCGGTGACGCGGGCTGACTCGCTGATCCGTTCAATGCCGAACTGCCAGCGTCGCTGAAAGCTGTCGGCGGCATCGTTGAGAGCTGCCGTGCCGATGTCGGCGTTGCCGTCTTTGGCCATTGCCTTCATCGCGTCGGTCAGGACTTGTTCGGCGCTGCGCAATGACTGGACGGTTTTGCCGAGCACATCGATGTCGACCTGGAGGAACCCGGTCATTTCCCCTCCTTCTTTATCCGTTCATTGGGTTGGACGCGCAGGGAGCCGGATCGGTTCCATAGCGGATGGGTATCGCGGTTTGCAGCGCGTTCGGCGTGGTGCAGGGTCATTGACTCGGAAGGACGGCCTCGACGGTGCTGGCGGCTTCGTCGATGTGGTCGCAGCCGACCCAGTCGGTGAGGGCGTAGATGCTGGAGATTCGCACTTCGATCGTTGCGTCGGGGCCTGGCATCGCGATGTAGCAGGACTCCGCCGCGCGCGTTCTGTGGAACAGGGCTTCTCTGCCGCTCACGCTGGTCGGTCGGGCCCCTTCATAGTTGCGGGCGCGCATTTCGTCGAGTGTGACGTTTGTTGATGAGATGCCCAACGTGCCGACCTCCAGTTGCTGGCCGCGAACGTTGTCCAAGCGTCGGAATTCACAACCGATGAACGCATAGTCGTCGAATACGAAATCGACTCGTTTCCTGGTAGCTGGGTCGAAGCCCATCGAGATGGGGATCGCGTCATCGATGTGGGTACAAGGGTCGAACTCGACCGGTTGGCGTTTGCTCGGTGGTTGTGTGGGTGCGGATGGCACCGGTGCGGCTATCGCAACGCTTGGAGCCGTACTTGCGGAAGGCTCGGCTTGTTCTGGCGGCGTTATCGGTGAGCACGCGGCGAGCGTTAGCGCGCTGCCGAGTAGGGCAGTGC
>NZ_JBHXMY010000921.1:0-1542 GCF_042720195.1 Nocardia sp. NPDC058497
GACCTCTACCAGGGCGCCTTCACGCTTTCGCATTGTCGCCCAACACTTTCCGGTTTGTCCGCAGGTCAATCTGCCGCAGCACCGCTTGCCCGGAAGGCTCAATGCGACTGCTCTGCAACCATGTTCACCCCGAAGGGTCGCACCCATCCGATAATCTGATCAGCGTGGGTTGTGATGCCCCATGTATTGTTCGATATCGGTCATGCCGCGGCGAAAGTCATCGGATTCGCCGACGACGTCAAAAGATCTCAGCGTGTTCAGGACTGGTACCTCGCCCAGCGCTTCGAGTTCTTCGATTTTGTACATGATGTAGTCGGCATCGGGGTCATCGACGGTCCGGCCGAGTTCGACAGCGATGGCATGGATCCCGCCCCGACCTCCGAACCGGGCTAGCGCTTCAGCCGCATCGATCATCACGGTGACATTCTGGTCGTGCAGCATTTCACTGAGCCGGGAAAGCACCGCCGCGTAGCTGGCCCACGCGGCCAAGTCTTGTATCGCGCCAAGTCGATCGCTTGCATTTGTGCTCAGTGAACGCGCGAGAGCATTAGTGATAAAGTCGTTGGATTGACTATTGGGTGGCATTACGGTATCTCCTCCGGTGTCGCCGCGCGAACCGAGCCGGGTAGGGTCTGCCCGAAGTATTCGCCGGTTTTCGGGTTCTGATTCTTCTTTATGTCAACAACATGCGGTGTTGGTATCTCCTGGCCGGTGGTCTTGTCAAAGTGGGATTTTCCGGTGAGATCGACTCGTTTGGTGGCGATTCCGTCTTCGTCGAAGTAGGTGTAGTGCGTTATATTTCCGTTGGCATCCTTTTTTACCATGTACGAATTTGGCGTTCCCTTCGTTGGCAGCATTCGATCGGTGCAGACCGAGGCGCCGTCCAATGTCTTGCTCAGCGGTGATCGAGGAGTTAGCTTAGAGCTAATCCCGGTTCGGATGCGTTCGTATAGGTCCTGCATGGATTTCCAGGCCGCCTTGCATGTGGTCTTCACATTCTCGGCGATTCCTGCGAGTTGTACAAATTTCCTTTTCCGCCAAGCGGAGACTGCATCGCCAATCCTAGTAGCCCACTTCTTGGCTGATGCGACGGCCTTGGCGCCGGCGAGCATGGTTCCCGGCCCGGGAGCCAAGCATGTTGCGACAACGGTAAACGCCAAGTCGAGTGCCGCATCCGCGACGATAGCGTTGATGAATCCGTTGATCTGGTTGCGTAGCTCGATGATCGAGTCTTTGTAGTCGGTGCAGGCTTTGCTGAGTTGGTTGCACAGATTCAGGAGCTCGCCGATAGAATTCTCGATGGTTTTCAGGTCTTCGTGGACCTGTGTAGCGTCCTTGGAGGTGACGCCTTGGAAGAGGCTGGCTGCGATCGTGATCTTGTCTTTGGCATTGGTGTTGACGTACACCCGGCCGAGCCGGTCCCAGGCGTCGGCGGCTTTGGCGAGAGTGTCGGTGTTGCCGTCGGGTAATGGGCAGTTGATGGCATCGCGGACGGCGATTGCGGGGTGTGGCCGGCCGTCGGGCGGTCCCCCCGCAGCACTT
>NZ_JBHXMY010000922.1:0-1538 GCF_042720195.1 Nocardia sp. NPDC058497
CGATACTGTGACGATCCTCGACGACAGGACCGATACCTTCCTCGCCGCGGGCAAGGCGTACAAAGACACCGATACCGGCGGGAAAGCGGATCTGGCCGCGCTGCGCACCCGCATCGAGTCCAACTCCGGCAAGGCCGACGACCTCGGTAAGCGGCCCGACCCGCGGGGGTTGAGCACACAGAACGACCGGCTGCACATGAAGGCGAACGAGAAGACAGCGCAGCCGGACTGGAAAGAGGTCAACACCCTTTCAAAGGACAACTGGGGTCTGCCGCCGAGCCTGGTCGGCAAGAACGGTCTGAAGTTCGACCCGATGAAGCCGAAGCCCGAGAACATGGACCAGTACAGCCACGACCAGCTGGTCGCGGTCGAGAACTCGATCATGCAGGGCAGTCCGGCGATGCCGATTGTGCTCGCGCAGGCGGCCGCGGATTGGCATTGGCTGGCGGGCAAATTGGAAGAGAAGTTCAACGCTCTGTCGACCGCGATGGTCAACAGTGCGAACAAGTGGACCAGCCCTGGCAAGACGGGCGGTGCCGATCGGGCGCGCGCCGCGATCACGACCTACGGCACCGAGAACGACAACCTCGTCGCGAGTATGAAGGCGGTCGGTGACGGGCTCGAATATGTCTCGGAGTGGCTGTACACGACGGGTGTGGAGATGGTGCAGGTCAGCCAGACGCCGATCCCGAGAAAAGATAACGAATCGGATCCGGTGTACAAGGCCAGGGCCGAAGAAGAATGCCGTAAGGGCCATGTCAAGGCGCTCGACGACAACTATGTCCCCGGCCTGAAGGCAACCAGCGATGTGATCGCGATCCTGCCCGATCCGATCTCGCCGACCACCGGCACGAACCCCACAGGGACCGGTCCGACCGGGACGAACTCCACTGGTGGGAGTGGTGGTTCGTCGGGCAGTGGCAGCGGCTCGAACGCGGGCCTTTCCAGCGCTTTTCAGCAGCAGATGGCCGCGTTGGCCGCGCAGCAGTCGGCCGCGCAGCAGTCGGCCGGGCAGCAGTCGGCCGGGCAGCAGACGAATCAGTCCGGGCAGAACGGTTCGGGGTCGGGGAGCGGCAGCTCCAGTTCCGGCCTGGAACAACTGACCTCGGCGCTCTCGTCGGGGATGGAACAGGCGAGTTCGGCGGCACAGTCCGCACTCGAACAGGCCGCGTCCGCGGCGGAACAAAGCAGTGCGCTGTCCTCGGTGCCCGGGCTGGCGGGGATCAGTTCCGCGGTGGACGAGGCGAAAAAGGCGATGTCGGCCGCTGCCAAGGGCGGTGGCGGCGGTGGCAAGGGCGGTGGCGGTGCCGGGGCCGGTGGCGCGGGGGCGGGGCTCGGCCAGAACTTGCAGAACGCTGCCACGCTGTTCCCGCGGGCGTCGGTTTCGGCGGCGACCGGTGCCGAAGCGCTCGCCAGCCGTGCCGGCCTGGCCAGTAGCGGAAGCCCGATGGGCGGTATGCCGATGGCGCCCATGGGTGGTGCCGGAGCGGGCGGTCAGGGCCAGCAGAAGGAACACAAGCGCGCCGACTACCTGGATT
>NZ_JBHXMY010000923.1:0-1535 GCF_042720195.1 Nocardia sp. NPDC058497
GGTCCAAGGACATCCACCTGCCCGGCAAGTCCGTCGCCGCACTCGCCGACCAGGTGCTGCCGAGCCTGACCGCGGCCATGAGCCTGCTCGCCGAGCAGGACCCGGCCGAAGCAGGCAACTTCCGCGAGACCGTCCTGGTCGCCGTCGAAGCCACCACCCAGGCCCACAAGGGTCAGCCCACCCCGGCTGTGGCAGCGATGGCCCGCAAGATCGCCGCCGCCCTCGACGCCGCCTGACGGCTGCGGGGTTGGAACGGCCGCACGAGGGTTCCCTCCCGAGTCCCGGTGCCCAGGCGTCACCTCGGCACCGGGACTCCTCGTCGGCTACTAGCTTCTCCGCCAAAGTCTTTCGGCAACGCGCGCCTGCTGATCGCTCAGCGGAACAGGTCGGCGTTCGCGGCGGCCCAGGCGGCGAAGGTGGTGGCGTGGCCGGTGAGGTCGGCGACGGTGCCGGTCGCGACCTGTGGGTGATCGACACGGGTGGCGAGGCCTTCTACGTACCAGCGCGCGAATTCGCCCATGGCCGGCTCGAGGAGCGCGATGCATTCCTCGGGTGACACCGTCACGAAAGACAGATCGCGGCCGATCGCCTCGGCCAGCTGCTGGACCTGCGTCGGCCTGGTGAGGGTTTCGGGGCCGGTGAGGTTGTAGGTCTTGCCGAGGTGCCCGGTGCCGAGCAGGACTGTCGCGGCGACACGGGCGATATCGTCCATGGCGATGGGGGCGTTGGCGGAATCCGGATATGGTTCGCGCAGTTCGCCTGTCGCGCGAATCTGGTCCGCCCAACCGGTGGTGTTCTCCAAGAATTCGCCCGTATACAGGTGGGTCCAGCCGATACCCGATTTTTCGACCGCCCGCGCGATGGGCTGCCACTGGGTGGTGTCGTCGCCGGAAAGATCGACGATGTGCTCGATCCCGGCCTGATGCGCCACATCGACTACCTCGGTGACGGTTTCGAGAGTCGGTGCGAGATACATCCGGTCGACGCCGTCGAAGGCGGCGGGCAGGGAGGACGGGCGCCGCAGGTAGCCCTTCATCACCTCGACCTCGGGCGGGAATGCGGTGCGTTCCGGGTGGTTCGACAGCGCGCGAATATCATCAGCCCCCAAACGCACGAGGTGCTCGACGACCATGCGGCCGATATTTCCGGTGGCGCCTGTCACGAGAATTTTCATGTAATCCCTTCGGCCCGAACTGATACCCGGGCGAAGGTAGTACGAGCCGAAGCACCTGCGCACATGACTGTCGGACTTCCCACACACTGTTGCACGCGGAAATTTTCTGCTATCAGCGCCAGGATTCCGCAGGTATTGCTCGCGTCGGTCAGCTGCCGGATCGCTCGGCATCCCGCGATGCGGCCAGCTCGAGTTGGCGCTGATCCATCAGGCAGCCGCGCGCAGCTGCGGAAACCGCTGCTCCCACAGCGCCCGGACTTGTCGCGCCGGACGCATCTGCGTCCACATGGCGGCAAGCAGCCGCCCACTGATCAGCTCACGCAAGTGATGGCCGGTGCCCTCTTCCAGGACAATCTTGTAC
>NZ_JBHXMY010000924.1:0-1534 GCF_042720195.1 Nocardia sp. NPDC058497
TAACTACTCCTTGGTGTTCGCCCTGTCCGCGGTGGTTCCGGCAACGTTGTCCATGGATATCTAGGCCAGGGCGCCCGGGGATTATTTCGCTGGCCGGGGCCAAGTACGCTTGGCCCCGGCAACCGGGCGTCAGCACGACCCCCCTTAATAACCGCACTGCTGCAAAAAAGCACGCACTAACTAGTCCAGGAGGACCACAGTGGCGAAGGCGAAGTTCGAGCGGACGAAGCCCCACGTCAACATCGGCACCATCGGTCACGTCGACCACGGCAAGACCACGCTGACGGCGGCGATCACCAAGGTGCTGGCTGACAAGTACCCGGATCTGAACGCCGCGTTCGCGTTCGATCAGATCGACAAGGCGCCGGAGGAGAAGGCTCGTGGTATCACGATCAACATCTCCCACGTCGAGTACCAGACCGAGAAGCGCCACTACGCGCACGTCGACGCCCCCGGTCACGCCGACTACATCAAGAACATGATCACCGGTGCCGCCCAGATGGACGGCGCGATCCTGGTCGTGGCCGCCACCGACGGCCCGATGCCGCAGACCCGTGAGCACGTGCTGCTCGCCCGTCAGGTCGGCGTGCCCTACATCCTGGTCGCGCTGAACAAGTCGGACATGGTCGACGACGAGGAAATCCTCGAGCTCGTCGAGATGGAGGTCCGCGAGCTGCTGGCTTCGCAGGAGTTCGACGAGGACGCGCCGGTCGTGCGTGTCTCCGGCCTGAAGGCCCTCGAGGGCGACCCGAAGTGGGCCGAGGCTGTCCTCGAGCTGATGAACGCCGTCGACGAGTCGATCCCGGACCCGGTCCGTGAGACCGAGCTCCCGTTCCTGATGCCGGTCGAGGACGTCTTCACGATCACCGGTCGTGGCACCGTCGTCACCGGTCGTGTCGAGCGCGGCATCGTCAACGTGAACGAGGAAGTCGAGATCGTCGGCATCCGCGAGAAGAGCACCAAGACCACCGTCACCGGTATCGAGATGTTCCGCAAGCTGCTCGACCAGGGCCAGGCGGGCGACAACGTCGGTCTGCTGGTTCGTGGCATCAAGCGTGAAGATGTCGAGCGTGGCCAGGTCGTCGTGAAGCCGGGCACCACCACTCCCCACACGGAGTTCGAGGGCCAGGCGTACATCCTGTCGAAGGACGAGGGCGGCCGCCACACCCCGTTCTTCAACAACTACCGTCCGCAGTTCTACTTCCGTACGACTGACGTGACGGGCGTTGTGACCCTCCCCGAGGGCACCGAGATGGTCATGCCCGGTGACAACACCGAGATGTCCGTCAAGCTGATCCAGCCGGTCGCCATGGACGAGGGCCTGCTGTTCGCGATCCGTGAGGGTGGCCGCACCGTCGGCGCCGGTCGCGTCACGAAGATCGTCAAGTGATTCTGTAATCACTGACACCGCAACGGCGTCGCTCCCCTGGGAGCGGCGCCGTTCGGGGGTTCCGGGCCAGCTGCCCCCCAGTAGCCCTAGTTGTGTGTGGGTGGGTGTGGGGTGCATTGGGGGGGTACGCCATCGGGTGTTTAG
>NZ_JBHXMY010000925.1:0-1530 GCF_042720195.1 Nocardia sp. NPDC058497
CGGGGTGGGGTGTCCCTGCGCCGACGCGCCCCCCGGGTGGTCCGGGTGGGGGCGCCGGCGGGGCGGCCCGGTTTCGGGGTGTCGGGTTTGGCCGTCCGGAAGGACTCGGCCATCGCCGCACGCTCCTGGAGAAAGATCCCCGTATCGAACGGCTTGCCGGTCTGGACGATCTTGTCCACCGCCGCTTCGGCATTCAGCGTGCGCAGCAGCGCACCCTCGTCGAAGTCGGGTGCGATCTGCGCGGCGGCGAGGGTCTGCTGGATCGCCCGGACATCGCCACGCGGCCGGACACCGCCAAGCATCGCTTCGGCATCAGAGACCAACCGCAACGCGATCGCCTGATTGCGCTGCCGCTCCGCCTCCCGCTGCCGGTCGACGGCGATATACGCCGCCGCCAACGCGAGGACGGTGAGCAACACCAGACCCGCGATGGCGGCACTGCGCAGACGCCGGAACCGGCGTTGCTCACGCAGATCCTCCCCCGCCAGTTCATATTTCGGCTTGCCGTGGATGGGAGCGGCCAGGTCGGTGAGCTTCTCCCGGAACAGCGGGGCACGCGGGTCCCACGGCGCGTCCTCGGTGACGTCGACGTAGAGCGGTTCGGTGGGCAACACCCCCGGCTCGGTCAGGACCGGCAGTGCCACGGTCGATCGCTCTGGATCGAAGCGTTGAGTATGCCGATCCCACTTCAACTTTCCGCCCGCGACGACGAACAACAAACGCTCCGAACCTCGCGTGCGCAGCCAGTAGTCGATCTCGCGGTCGACCCATTCCGACACGGCCGAGTGCGGCGACAGCACGACGATGCAGTACCGGGCCTGATCCATCGCCTCGGTGACCTTGCCCCACAGATCGGGGCTCGCGGTCAGGTCGGTCGCGTCGCGGAACACCCGCAGCGCGTGCAGGTGACCCATCCGGCGGCCGATGCGGTGCAGGCCCTTCTGGATGCCCGCCGCGATCGCGCGGTCGGCGTGCGAGTACGACAGGAACGCGTCGTAGGCGAAAATCGGCGCGGCGCCGGGCGGCGGACCCGCCGCGATCGTCATCGATTCACCCATCGTCTTCTCCCAGCACGGGACGACCGTTCCCCTCGAACGGTCCTCTCCCGACAGGCTCGGATCACGAGTACCCGGCTACTCGGGTTCCCGAGGGCCGCGCGATCCAACGTCACGTGGCGACGCGCCGCACGCAGACGCCGCCGAAACCAGCGGTTCCGGCATCTCGGCCCCCTACCCTGAGCGTGACCCGGGCGCTACCGGGCACCCTCGACACAGGCGGAGCCGATGACTACCGATCGCCCAGATCGCCGACCAGCTCGGCGTCGACCAGGCGACCGCGACCACCGCCGTCCAGGCCGCCCTGCCGACGCTGCTCGGCGGCCTGCAGGCCAACCCGGCCGAACCGCAGGGCGCGGCGTCGCTACTCGGCGCGCTCGACAACCACGGCGGCCTCGTCGAAGGCGAGGGCGCTGTCGATCTGCGGCAGGTGTACGTGGCCGACGGGGAGAATATGTTAGACAACCTGTTAGGT
>NZ_JBHXMY010000926.1:0-1523 GCF_042720195.1 Nocardia sp. NPDC058497
TATCGGCGGCGTGGGTGTGGGCGGGCCTATAACACTCTCACACAATTCTGGAGACACACCCCCCCCCCGAGCACCCCCCGCGGGGCGCGACGACTCCCGGATCGGCCACGAATACCACCCCGCCAGGGGCGCCCAGCCGCCCTCCCACGGTGGATCTGTACGGCAACCGTCTCGAGGTACCGGCCACCGACGCCGGAGTAGCGCGGCCCCAGACCGGGAAACCGGTCGATGCGGCCCGCCCGGACTACCTCGCTGCGGCTCCGGAAGGGCTGCAGTGGCAACGGATATGGGACGGCGCCGCCGTTCCGGCGTCGACCGGTGACGGGCCGACCCGTGTCGTCGATGGTGTCGCCACTGGCTACGCCCGTACACCGCAGGGCGCGGTCTTAGCCGGACTGGATGCTCTCGGCCGGGCGTTGGCGGCCCCGGATGGTATTTGGCAGCAGGTTCTGCGCCAGCGTTATTACAGCGCCACCCAGGCTGATGCGCTGGTCGCCCGTTTCCAGCGGTCGCGCTCGACCACCACCGACGCAGCCCGTTACGTCGTGGTACCCGACGGCGTCCGGGTGCAGGCCGGATTCGCCCCGGATATGGCTGTCGTCGAGGTCGCGACCCGGAACGGCGCCGGGTACGCGGTGTCGGCGTGGCCGATGGTGTGGGTCGACGGCGACTGGCGACTGCGAGTTCCCGATGACCTCGAATCGTTCTGGCGGCCCGCCAGCACCCAGGTAGCGAACCTGAACGGGTTCGGGAACTGGAAGCCAAGCTCATGACCGCCCTGGAGATGCATACGCAGATCATGCCGTTTCCGGTGTGCGATCTGCCGCTTGTCAGTCAGACCGTGTGTGCAGCGGTGTCGGAAGCTACCGATGATATCGCCGACACCGCTATCCAGAACCTGATCGACCTGGTCGTCAGCGGATACTCGCAGATCTTGCAATTCGTGATCTTCTGGTGGACCAAACTTCCCTCGGCCCAGCTCTTGTCCACGGACGGCGGGAGCAGTAGCGCACTGGTGGCGGTGCGTGGATACACCTCTGAGCTGCAAGCTGTGTTTCTGACTGCCGGGATCATGTTCGCCGCTGCCCGACTGGCACTGGCCAAACGCGGTGCCGCGGCGGGGGAAGCTCAGGAGTCGTTTCTGATGCTGGCTCGGGCAGTGATCGCCTCCACGCTGTTGGGCACGGCGATCGCGGTCGGTACCGGCGCCGGCGACGCGTTCTCCGACTGGGTTCTCACCGACGCGGCCGATGACGACCTCACCGCGGTGGCCGCGCGGTTGACCGAGTTCAGCGTGGATACGAAATCCGGCCTCGGGGGAGGGGTTCTGCTCATCATCGGGCTACTCGGTCTGATCAGCGGCCTGATCCAGCTGGTCATGCTCGTGATTCGGCAAGCCCTGCTGATCATGGTCGTGGCGGTCCTCCCGATGGCCGCGGCGGCGGCGGGGACGAACCCCGGTGGGCCGGCTTACAATAAGCTGCTGTCGTGGTCGCTGGCCGTCGACCGATGCTAACCCCTCG
>NZ_JBHXMY010000927.1:0-1523 GCF_042720195.1 Nocardia sp. NPDC058497
GTGTAGGCGTGTTGGGCGAGTCGGGTTTTCGCGGCGTCGACCGCGTCGAGGGCTCCGGGTGCGACCGGACCGGTGAAGCCCGGGAGGAGGGTGGGGTCGTTGATGAGGTCGAGGTCGGCGCGTAGCTGGGCGGGGGTGTAGTTGATGTCGGTCAGGTATTTGGTGGTGAGCTGGTCGTAGACGATGTTCGGCAGGTCTGCGCCCTTGCCTGCTGTGGCGGCAGCGGTGACGCGCGTGACTGCCGCGTCGCGGAGTGCCTGTTGGGGTGTTCCGGCTTGGCCCTCGGGTAGCCACGACAGCACGGCGAGGTCTTGTTCGAGTTGGTTGCCGGTGTAGCCGGGGGGCATGTTCGGCGGGTTGATCTCGGCGCCCACGCCTGCCTGGTTGAGGGAGCGGAACGCTTCCCACCCTTCGGGAGTGGTGGGGATGTTGCCGTCGAGGGTGTCGCGGTCGGTGCGTTGCTGGTCGATGGTGTAGATGTGGTCGGGTTCGCCGGTGGTGGGGGTTCCGGGGGCGAAGATCCAGCGTTCGGCGAGGTCGCCGTCGGGGCTGTTGGCGTAGGTGGAGCCGTTGGGGGTGTCGGTCCAGCGTTGGTAGCCGCCGTGGCCGTTGTCGACGATGCGGGAGTGGATCCAGTTGCCGTTGGCGTCTTGGATGTATTGGTCGACGGTGTTGGTGCCGTTGCCGAAGGGGATGCGGTTGATGACGCGGCGGCCGTCGGGCAGGACCGATTCCCATTCCGCGCCCTCTGTGTAGTTGTGGGCTTCTTTGGGGAACGGGTAGGAGTCGAGCGGTTTGAGGTGGGTGTAGGGCTTGCCGTCCAGCAATCCGGTGGTGCCGGGCCAGAGTCCGTCGTAGACCGCGAGCAGGATGCCGTCGGTGTCGGGGCGTCGGCGTGGCGGGATGATCGCGCCGCCGTCACCGATGCCGGGAGCCGTGCCTGCGCCGGATCCGATATTGAATCGGGGTGTGTTCTGTAGCGCGGTGTAGGCGAGGGTGTGGTTGCGGGCAGCGTCGGTCTGGACCGGTGGTGGGGTCTGGACCGGTGGTTGGGTCTGGGCCGGTGGTTCGACCTGAACGGGCGGTTCGGCCTGAACCGGCGGTTCGGTCTGGACCTGTTGTTGCGGTGGGGCGTAGGTGGTGGCAGGGGACTGCTGGGAGGCGGGCCGGTGTCCTCCGCTGTCTGCGGTGTCGGTGGTGGGGTTGAGTTTGTTGATGCTGGCGTCGCCGGGATCGGCGGGCGGGGTCACCGCTGCACCGGCGATTTCCTTCGCGACGGTTCGGTTCGGGTCGGTGGGCAGCGTTTGTTCGAGGGTTTCCAGCTCGGGTGTTTCGATGTGCTGTTCGAGGGTTTTCGCGGTCGGGGTGTCGGTGTCGGGGGTGTTGAGTTGTTCGAGGGCGCGTGCTGGGTTTTGGAGGGCGGAGACGGTTACGGCGCCGCTGTGCGCCCCGGTGTCCAAGCTGGGGGGCCGCGCTGGCGCGGGGGGTGGGGGGGGGCGGGGGTGGGGCGGTTTGTGGGGGGA
>NZ_JBHXMY010000928.1:0-1519 GCF_042720195.1 Nocardia sp. NPDC058497
AGCCCTCGCCCGTGACCAGTTCGGTCTTCCGCGCGGACTCCCGCCCCGCGGTCTCGGCGCGGGGAGCGTGGGTGCCGTCGGGCGCTCAGCCGTGGCAGGGCGTCGAGGGCCTGCCGGTCGGCGCGGCCCTCCTGGTGGTCAAGCGCGGCCCGAACGCGGGCTCGCGGTTTCTGCTGGATCAGCCGACCACCTCGGCCGGTCGCCATCCCGACAGTGACATCTTCCTCGATGACGTCACTGTCAGCCGTCGGCACGCGGAGTTCCGTCAGGATGACGACTCGTTCCAGGTCGTCGATGTGGGCAGCCTCAACGGCACCTACGTCAACCGGGAGCCGGTGGACTCCTCGGAGCTGCAGAACGGCGACGAGGTCCAGATCGGCAAGTTCCGGCTGGTCTTCCTGACCGGTCCGCGCGCGCAGGCGAACGAGTCGGCGTCGGGCGCGGGGTCGCGATGACCCCTACGGTGCTGGTGCTCGCGAAGGGCGCAGTGCTGTGACAGGGGCGGCGCAGTGGGCGCGCGGAGGGATGTCGATCGGCTCCGTGCTCGACCTGCTGCGACCAGATTTTCCTGATATCACCATCTCCAAGATCCGGTTCCTCGAATCCGAGGGCCTGATCCGGCCGGAGCGGACACCGTCGGGATACCGGCGGTTCTCGGTGTCCGACTACGAACGGCTGCGTTTCGTGCTGACCGCGCAACGCGATCAGTACCTGCCGCTCAAGGTGATCAAGGAGCAACTCGAAGCGATCGACAGTGGTGCGGCGACCCTCGGCGTGCGTGAAGCGCGCGCCAGGGCGCACTCCCACCACAGCGCCGCGGAGGCCGGACAGTCGCTGTCCGGCGCCGCGCGCGCGGACACCGACGGCGCAGGCCCGGTACCGCCGCGCAGACTGGGCGTCGTCCCCGGCGAGATCACGCCGGACGAACTGCGCGTCGACGTCGGGGTGCGCCTCACCCGCGCCGATCTGCTCGCCAAGGCGGGCATCGACGACACGTTTCTCGACGACCTGCTGCGCGCCGGACTGATCGTCCCCGGCGCGGGCGGCTTCTTCGAATCCGACGCCGTGACGCTGGCGCACGCGGCCAAATCGATGGCCGAATTCGGCCTGGAGGCCCGGCATCTGCGCGCCTTCAAGCTGGCCGCCGATCGCGAGGCCGCCCTCGTCGCCCAGATCGCCGCGCCCATCGCCAAGAGCCGCGACGCCGACGCGCGCGCCCGCGCCGAGGAGACCGTCCGCGAACTGGCGGCACTGTCGCTGAACCTGCACGCGGCACTGGTGACAGCGGCCGTCCGCGCCGCACTCGGCAACTGACACACCCGAACACCGGATCGGGTATCACCCCGGCAACACGCCGATTTCGGCTCGGACGTCCTCGTTGCACCGACCGGAATTCGCCTAGACTCGTGGT
Organism: Nocardia sp. NPDC058497; assembly: GCF_042720195.1. NCBI lineage: Bacteria > Bacillati > Actinomycetota > Actinomycetes > Mycobacteriales > Nocardiaceae > Nocardia > Nocardia sp. NPDC058497. Next base: position 1,412 of record NZ_JBHXMY010000928.1, read on the forward strand.
TACGGCGAGCTGGGCAGCGGTCCTGCCTGCCGGCGGCGAGTATGGGAGGCAGACAACTCATGAGCGAGCGCCGCGAGCGAGCCATCAAAAAAACCGAGCACACCGTCA
>NZ_JBHXMY010000929.1:0-1518 GCF_042720195.1 Nocardia sp. NPDC058497
GAACTGGGCACGGTTCCTTTGCCCGATTCGATCGCGGTGCAGCCGCCGCCGGTGTCGACGATCGCGCCGACCGTGTCGAAGCGGCTCTTCAGTGATGCCAGTTCGGGCGCGTAGATTCGCGCAAGGCGCGCCTCGTAGGCGGCGATGTCGGCATCTCGGTCAGTCATCGTGATCAGCTCCTCGTCCTGGTTTGAAGTTCGGCGGTTAGATCGTCGGGAAGTGTTACTCGCGACCAATCAGGTCTCCTGGTGTTAGCGGCCGCCCTTGCTAGCCAGCGCCGCTGACTGAGACCGTCCTGCGAAGCGGCCATCCCGGTTGGTGTCTCATCGCGGCTCTCCTGTCGAATCCGGCACTCCGGACGCGGGAGTCGTCATCATCCGGCGGCGGACGGCTGGCAGTTCGGCACGGGCGTCCTTGTGCATCGTTCCGAGGGCTCGAATGATCGCGGGTCGGTCCTTGGGGCGGGTGCCGCGCAGCGCGTAGAAGAACATGCCCCCGCGCACCAGGGCCGCGAGTGTGGTCGGGATGCCGACAATCGCGGCGGCCATGGTCCAGTCCATCGTCATATCCCGACCGCCGTCTCAAACGCGCGTGAGAAGTGTTCCCGGGCGAGGGTCTCCAATCCCTCGACCGAGTATCCGTCCTTGAGTGGCTCGGCCCACGGGCGACCAGGATGCAGTGTGTCCCACGCTGATCTAACAGCTCGTCGATTGCCGCCGATGGCATTGGCGCCGAATCCGCGAATAGCGGAGTTCCAGACCGGCGCGGACCGCGACATGACCGAATCGATCGCCGGGATCGCCCACATCTCATCCACCACAAGGCATCTGAACGAGAAGTCTCGAACGAACAGTGGGTGCTTGATCGTCGGTGTGGTGTGTCGCTCGACCGCTTCGATGCTCTGGGCATGGCTTCTGATACGGCGGGTCAACGCCGGCGAACTGGATGCCGAGAGTGTCTCGTTACTCGCGCGAGCCCGGGCGTGGACCGTTCCGACATAGATCGGGCGGGTCGGATCGCCGCCAGCGATCGGGCCGTACAGCTCATCGCCCCCCGAGTAGTAGAGGCAATACAGACCGGAACCGTTGAAGGGCTCGAACTGCCCGAGCGGTTGGGCTGGTGCCGAGAACAGCGCGTTGACAACGCTCGCGACCAGGTTGGCCTTGTCGAGTGGGTCGAATCCGGCTGGAACGTGGCGAACGACCGAATCCGGCATCGGCGCGGATCGACCGGCCGAACCGGCTCGTGGTTCGAAGTACTCCCTGATCTCGCTCTCCAGGAAGACCGGACCGCTCCTCAGCTCCTCGACTGGCATGGGGAAGGAGTCGTCGCGATTCCGCATGTTGGAGATCGCCTGTCGGCTCACCCGCGCGTACTCGGCGATCTCGGCGACACCCATAAGCCGGGGCGCTCGGGGCTCCCGGTCTGCGGCTATCACCCCAGCAACCTCCGTGTGTGTACATACGACAAGATATCTGTGTACGCACGACAATACCGCTGGTGTGAATGGACGTCAAC
>NZ_JBHXMY010000930.1:0-1516 GCF_042720195.1 Nocardia sp. NPDC058497
GTATAAGAGACAGGTGTTGACGCGTGGAGGCTGTGGGCCGTCGGGCTGGTCGTCGTCGGCGATGGTCACGATGAAAACGACGACCACGATCGAGGCGATGATGGTGAACAAGGTGAGGAGCAGGCGCAGCGAACGCATCACGAGGAGTCCTTAGGGACGAATCAAGGGGATCATGTCGACCGGTACGGAATCGACAGCGGTGACGAGGCTTTCGGTCACCGGATCGGGCAGGAGCAGACGCCATCCGTCGGCAGCCCAGACGACGGTGGCGGTGTTACGGGTGACCGAGCGATCCGCGTAGGCGCAGTAGGTTTCGACTCGCGCTTCGGTGTCGGTGTACGCGGCGACGACGTAGCCGAGGATGATGGGCACCCAGTCCGACGCCGGGCCGATGATCGAGACCTGCGCACGCGCTGTCGCCCATTTGTCGCGACCGGGGCCGGGGGCGAGCATGCGCTGTCCGACCTGCGACCATTGCCCGTCTGGGGCCAGCGACATCCTGACGGTGGCGTGGATGGCGGTGAGTGCGGCTCCAGGTGGGGAGCGGTCGAAGTCCGAGGCGACCGCGCCTTCGATCAGGCGTGGGCCTTGCGCCGCGACGGGCAGCTCGATGCCCTGCCAGGTCCGCCAACTTACTGCGCTGGGAGCGAGGGGCGCCGCACTCGTGGGATTTGTTGTTGTGCGGTCGGTGTCGGCGCTTGCGCAGCCGGTGGCGACGGTCAGCAGTGCTGCGAGCATGCCCGCGGCGACAGCGCCGTGACTGTGAGGATGTGACTGAGGGTGGGGCATCGTGGTGTCCTGGGGAGTCAGGTGGGCAGGATGGCGATCGCGAGTGCGCTGGCCGAGCCGAGCAGGGCCGCTGCGACCAACGAGCCGAGAAAGCCTTCGATGGCTTCTTCGCGGTAGATCCGGATAGCCAGCTGGCCTCCGGCCCAGGTCGCGCGGGCGATACAGACCAGCAACACGACCCAGGCCAGCCAATTCACCAGTTGCGTCAGAGGCGACAAGACCTGGGCGGGAAGGGGTGTGGCGAGCATCAAGGGCCCCGGAACAACGTCTGGTCGTGTGCTGCTTGTAGTGCGGCGACCACCGCGCCGGCGGCGATCCGGGTATGGGTGTTGATCAGGTCGTGGCCGGCGTCGTCGACGAGGACGCATTCGGCCCACACCGTGTCCGCCAGTTCGGTGACCCGCTTGACGCCGACGAGCCAGTCCCGTTTGCCAGCCACGATCCAGGTCGGCGTCGCGCGCAGCAGGTCCTCGACTACCGCCGAATCGGCCTCGCATCGTCGCAACGCGCCCATCAGCACACCGGTGGCCTCGACGATCGGCAACTCGTTGTCGCAATCGAGCACACCAAATGCGACGAGCAGTTCGCATTCGAGCTTGCAGACAACCCGCCGGGCCCAGTCGGTGCGTCCACCTCGGACAGGCCGTTCATCGCTGGGCAGCTCTGGCACCGGACAGATCGCCACGACCCCATCGACCGGCAGGACACCGCGGCGGTGGTGAAACAG
>NZ_JBHXMY010000931.1:0-1515 GCF_042720195.1 Nocardia sp. NPDC058497
CCGTCTTAATGGATCTACTCGCTGTCACCATAGTCAATGTTGCGGTGCCGACCATTCAGGAAGATCTCGGTGCCCAGTATGCCCAGATCGAATGGATCATCGCCGCCTATGTGCTCGCCTTCGCTGCGATCCTGATCACCGGTGGTCGACTCGGCGACCTGTACGGCCGCAAGCGAATCTTCATGGTCGGAATGGTGTTGTTCACGGTCACGTCAGCTGCATGCGGGCTGAGCTCCGCCCCGACCATGTTGATCGCCTCCCGCTTCCTCCAGGGCCTCGCGGCAGGCCTGATGGTCCCGCAGATTCTCGCGATTCTCCGGGAATCATTCCCGGAGCGGGAGCGCGCCAAGGCGATCGCTGTGTATAGCGCAGTGTGCGGGTCGGCTACATCGGTCGGTCTGGCGCTGGGCGCTCTGCTGGTGGAATGGGATCTGTTCGGCCTCAGCTGGCGGCCTATCTTCCTGGTCAATATCCCCATCGGGATCATCACGCTGATCGCCGCCTGGCTGTGGATGAAGGAGTCCCGATCGGTCGCCGCGCCGCGCCTGGACCTGGTCGGCGTCGCGCTGGTCACCGCCGTAATCCTACTGCTGACTTATCCGCTCACCGAAGGACGCCGCCTCGGCTGGCCCGCGTGGACCTTCGTCATGATCGGAGTGTCGGCGGTGGCGCTGGTTCTGCTGATCAGCCACGAGCGTAGACGCCGACGGATCGAAGGGTCGCCGTTGATCGACCTCACTCTCTTCGAGTCGCGTCCATTCACACTCGGTCTGACTAGCTGGCTGTTGTTCTGGATCTGTTTCGGCGGGTTCTCCCTGGTATGGACGCTGCTCATGCAGGTGGGTCTGGGCTGGTCGCCTCTGCGCGCCGGGCTCACCTCACTCTTCTTCGCGGTCGCCACCGCGATCGGTGCGGGAACTGCGGCCAGTGTGTTGGCGCCGAGGTTCGGCAGACGTGTCCTCGTCGTCGGCGGGCTTGTCACTGGCGCCGGGTTCATCGGATACGGCGCGCTGGTCCAGCATTACAGCCAGGCGACGACGTCGTGGCAGATGATGATTCCCCTGATCGCCATCGGCATCGGATTCGGTTTCGTGGTCGCACCCACCATCGATCTGGTACTCGGCCAGGTACCCAACCGTGCCGCCGGCGCTGCGTCCGGGCTGCTCAACACCGGGCAACAACTCGGAATCGCACTCGGTGTCGCGCTTGTCGGAATCGTCTTCTTCACACAACTGGATCACGATTCCGCGCGCGGTGCCGACGAGGCGGCAGCACGAGTGCGGGCCGAACTCGCCGCAACAGTCCTGCCAGGCCCGGCACAGACCGAGATAGCCGACGGATTCCGGGCCTGCGTCCGCGATCGATCGGCACAGATCGATCCCACCGAAGAACCGGAAAGCTGCCGGGGAGCCGCCGCGGCCGACCCCTTCGTAACCCGGGGGGGGGGCGCGGCGCGCGGGGGGCCCCCACACCCCCAACACAGCACACACAAACAACACACACAACGCGAGTGGG
>NZ_JBHXMY010000932.1:0-1511 GCF_042720195.1 Nocardia sp. NPDC058497
TGGGGGGCCGGTACCTCGCTCCGGTTGCCGTACAGACCCACGGGGGGCGGGCGGGTGGGCGCCCCGGGCGGGGTGGTTTTCGGGGCCGATCCGGGCGTCGTCGCCGACGGCGGTTGTCCTTCGGGGGCAGGTTCGGAGTCAGTCTTGATGACTGCGATGAACGCGCCGACCACAACAGCGGCGACGATGCTGAGCAAGATGACGAGTAGCCGGTAGGAGCGCACGATCTAGGTCCTCAGGGGTGGTTCAGGGCGACCATGCCGAGCGGCGTCGATTCGACTGCCGTGATCGGGTTTTCGCCTCGGTCGGGTAGTTGCAGGCGCCAGTCCCCGTCGCGCCAGACGACGGTTGCGGTGTGGCAGGTCAGGGAGTTGTCGCGGTAGCCGGCATAGATCTGCACCCGTGCCTGGGCGTCGGCGTAGTCCGTGACGACGTAGCCGAGAATGCTCGGCGCGTCCTGGCCGGCGGGAGCGGTGATGGAGACCTGCGCGCGGGCAGTGGCCCACGCGTCACGGGCCGCGCCAGTGGCGAGCATGCGCTGCCCGACCATCGCCCATTGCCCGTCGGGAGCGATCGACATCCGTACCGTCGCCTGAATCGCGGTCAGCGCGGCCCCAGCCGGGGACCGGTCGAACCCGGACGCCACCGCGCCGTCGGTCTCGGTAGGGCCTTGCTGACTGAAGGGCAGGTCCACGCCCTGCCAGGTGCGCCACGACAGCCCCGAGGGGACCAGCGGTGCGGCTGCGGTCGAGGGGAGATCGACTGTTGTCGGGTCAGTGTCGTGGCCGCAGCCGACGACAGTCAGTACCAGCAGTGGCAGAAGCCATCTGGTCGCAAGCATAGGTATTCCTTTGGTCTGATGGGAACGGTCAGGTGGGAAGGAGAGCGACAGCGAGGCCACTGGCCGAGCCGAGAAGCACGGCAGCGCACAGCGCCGCGATCAGGCCCTCGACAGCCTCGTCTCGATACATGCGGACGGCGAGCTGCCCGCCGACCCAGATCGTGCGGGCGACGCACACCAGCAGCACGAGCCAGGCCAACCAGCCCAGCAACTGGATCAGCGGCGAAAGAACCTGCGCGGGAAGTTGTTTGGCCAACATCAGCGTGTCCTGTACCGAGCCGACTCGCGCGCGACCTGCACGGCGTCGACGACCACGTCGGCCACCGCAACGGGGTGAGCGCAGGCCAGGTCGTGGCGAGCGCCGGGGATGGTCTCCTGCTCGGCCCATACCCGTTCGGTGAACTCGTTCACCACGCCCGGTGCGGCAAAGGCGTCGTGTTCGCCGACCAGGACCCATGTGGGTGTGGCGCGCAGGAGGTCTTCGACGATGGCCAAATCGGCGGTGTGGCGGCGGTAGGCGCGCAGCAGTCTGCGGGCGGCCTCTACCCGCTCCGGACCCGACCAAAGCTCTCGTGTTCCGAGTTCCCTCGACAGGTCGGTGACGGCGAGCTCCCCGATCCGCCGTAGCGACGGTGGTGGGCTAGGGTCCAGGGTGTTGGACGGATCAGGC
>NZ_JBHXMY010000933.1:0-1510 GCF_042720195.1 Nocardia sp. NPDC058497
ATCATCTACTGCAGCAGCAGCCGGCGTTGAAGAATCTGTCGTAGACATAGCCAGAATGTCTTCGACAATTTCATCCAGCGGACGGTTGTCCACTGATTCGGGAGGAGAAATCAGCGTCGGACGGGGTGGTTGCTCGCCGCGTTCCATGGCACGCCGCACCTCGTCGGTTGCACTTCGCCAACCATCTGCGAATGCGACGCCAACTGCCTCCATAATAGCGATATCGAGTCGTCCGCCAGATATACGTGACTGCCAGTCTTGTGAAACGGTGACCCGGAGGGGAAAGTTATCCTCGTCCAGTGAAGTGCGCACCGCACCGCTCGGATCACGGCCTGGCCGTTCCATCCTCCGACTGACCTGATCGATCCACGTATACTCAGCCGCCTCAGCTTCCAGCTCGCGCTGTAGCTGATTCAGATTGCCGACGAGTCCGTCCAACCCAGTACTGACCGGAGCTGCCGCCGAATTCGACTGACTCTCAGAAGCATCGCGTTGGTGAATAGCGGATCCCTGATGTGGCGCAACAGAATTGACCGGGGGAACGCTGGGTCTCGGCGGAGCTACTTGCGATGTCCAGTCCGCTATAGCCGGACTAGCCGCAGGATGGTTTACGTTCTGGGGCTCGTCGCCCCAGCCAGTGTCAGGCGCTCGCCCCGGAGTCGCGCCGGTGTGTGTGGACTGCCCTCTGACGAGCGGCTCCTCGTCCCAGAACTCGTCAGGGTCGTCGTAGTGATTGAACCAACCGCTGGTCGCCATCACCGCACCTCACAGTAGCCGCTGGACACCGGCCCGAATATCAGTCTTGTCGCTGGAATCAGCATCGAACCCCCGCCCGTCTGAACATTTCGCCATGGTGGCCGCAGCTGCCATCCTGTCCACCCCCGATCCTCCTGTCAATCTATCGATACGCGGCGCACTCATGGGGAAGCCTGTGCGAGCCAACCGATTATCCGAGGAATCCTCTGGTCGTTACAGCCTGTGACCAGCGATGATCGGAAATGGGGATGGTCATGCCAGACCCCAGATCTGAGCGGCGGAAATACAACGAACCGATCGTGATAGCGGACGAGCTTCGCCCAGCCTTCTCAGCACCTGACTCGCCCCGGACCTCTGGCCGCGTCGAATGCCCCCGGCACCCGAGTCTGACCAGAAGTCGCGGGGCCGCGGATCAGCTCAAGCGTTCGATGACGAGAGCCATGCCCTGGCCGCCGCCGACGCACATGGTCTCGACGCCGAACTGCTTGTCGTAGGTCTGCAGGTTGTTCAGCAGGGTGGTGGTGATGCGGGCACCGGTCATGCCGAACGGGTGGCCCAGCGCGATCGCGCCACCGGAGACATTGAGTTTGTCCTCGTCGATCTTCAGCTCACGTGCCGAGCCGAGCACCTGCACGGCGAAGGCCTCGTTGATCTCGAACAGGTCGATGTCGGAGACCGACTTGCCCGCCAGCGCGAGGGCCTTCTTGACCGCCTCGACCGGGCCGTGGCCCATGTTCTCCGGCGTCAGGCCGGA
>NZ_JBHXMY010000934.1:0-1505 GCF_042720195.1 Nocardia sp. NPDC058497
GGGGGGGCTGCCGCCCACCCCCCCCCACCCCCCCCGGGCCTCACCCGCCGCTCCACACCCCCCGGGGGGGCCCCCATTTTCCGTCGCCGGGACCGGGGGTGGGATAACTCACGCTCGCCCCAGGTAGCGATCGGGTACCAAGGCCCGTTGCATTGAGGCGTGACTTCTTCCCTCGGTCTCGTCGAGACGCCACGCACCAGCTGGCATGTCCCGGCGATGCTCGCGCTGGCGCTGGGAGGGTTCGGCATCGGCACCACCGAGTTCGTGACGATGGGCCTGCTGCCCGATATCGCGAAGGCCTTCGACATCTCCGAGCCGACGGCCGGGCACGCGGTGTCGGCGTACGCGCTCGGGGTGGTCGTCGGTGCGCCGCTGATCGCCGCGCTGTGCGCCAGGGTGCCGCGCAAGAAGCTGCTCATCGCGTTGATGGCCGCGTTCACCGTCGGCAATGCCGCGACGGTGCTGGCCCCGACCTTCGGCACGCTCGTGGCGGCCCGGTTCGTCTCCGGGCTGCCGCACGGCGCCTACTTCGGCGTCGCCTCGCTGGCGGCGGCCACGCTCGCCCCGGTCGGGCAGCGGGCGAAGGCGGTGGCCGCGGTGATGCTCGGGCTGAGCGTGGCCAACGTGATCGGTGTGCCGGGCGCGACCTGGCTCGGTCAGCATCTGGGCTGGCGGGACGCCTATGTCGTCGTCGCCGTGATCGGTGTGGCGACGGTGGCCGCGCTGTGGCGGTACGTGCCCTCGCTGAGCGGCATGAAGGTCACCAACCCGATGACCGAACTCGGTGCGCTGCGCCGCCCGCAGGTGCTGCTTACCCTGGCCGTCGGCGCGATCGGCTTCGGCGGCATGTTCGCCGTCTACACCTATATCGCCACCACCATGACCGATGTCGCGGGCATGCCGATCGGCGCTGTCCCGATCGTGCTCGCCCTGTTCGGCCTGGGCATGATCGCGGGCAGTATCCTCGGCGGCATCATGGCCGACCGCGGCGTCGATCGCTCGATCTTCGTCGCCATGATCGCGATGGTGGTCATCCTGGCCGGCTTCGTCCTGGCCGCCCACAACCCCGTCACCGCAGGCATCGGCGCCTTCCTGGTCGGCGCATCCGGCGCGGCCCTGGCCCCCGGCCTGCAAACCCGCCTGATGGACGTCGCCGCCGACGCCCAAACCCTCGCCGCCGCCCTCAACCACGCCGCCCTCAACATCGCCAACGCGGCGGGCGCCTGGCTCGGCGGCCTGGTCATCGCCGCAGGCCTCGGCTACACCGCCCCCGCGGCAGTCGGCGCGCTCCTGGCCGTGCTCGGCCTGCTGCTCTTCACCGTCACGATGTGGGTCGGACGACGCTCGGCCTGACTCTCCGGCTCCATGCCACACGCCGTCGTCGCCGAAATCTCGGTACCAGATCGCCGCGGGGCCGAGGCCCCCCGCCGCCCCGGGGGGCGCCGGACGCCCCCCCCGCCCCCGCCGATAGGCCCCCACCCCCCCACCCAGCAGCGGGGGCACCC
>NZ_JBHXMY010000935.1:0-1505 GCF_042720195.1 Nocardia sp. NPDC058497
TTGATGTCCCTGATGGTCGCCGACTGACTCACCGGCGGACCGGGGGGGGACAACCGGCTGGTTCCGTCGTCTTCGGCGGGATGTGCCGGAAAAGCGATGGCGGGCGCCCATTAGGCTGGTACCTGACCTGAGCCACGCACAGACAGGACCGCACCCCGATATGACTTCCCGCATCGAGCTCGCCCGCGTCGATCTGCGCGGTCGTACTCCCTCCGCTGCCGAGCTGCGCACCGCGCTGCCGCGCGGAGGGGTCGACGTCGACTCGGTGCTGCATCATGTGCGGCCGGTCGTCGAGGACATCCGCGACCGGGGCGCCGAGGCCGCGCTGGACTACAGCGAGAAGTTCGACGGCGTTCGTCCCGCCGCGGTGCGCGTGCCCGTCGCCGAGCTGGCCAAGGCACTCGAGGAGCTGGATCCGGCCGTGCGCGCCGCGCTCGAGGTCGCGATCGAGCGGACCAGGAAGGTGCACGCGGATCAGCGCCGCACCGACTCCGTCACCGAGGTGGTGCCCGGCGGCACCGTCACCGAGAAGTGGGTGCCGGTCGAGCGGGTCGGGCTGTACGTGCCCGGCGGCAATGCTGTCTACCCGTCCTCGGTCGTGATGAACGTCGTCCCGGCCCAGGCCGCCGGTGTGGAGTCGCTCGTCGTGGCCTCGCCGCCGCAGTCCCAGTTCGCTGGTCTGCCGCACCCGACGATCCTGGCGGCCGCCGCGCTGCTCGGCGTCGACGAGGTGTGGGCGGTCGGCGGCGCGCAGGCCGTGGCGCTGCTGTCCTACGGCGGCACCGACACCGACGGCGCCGCGCTGGAACCGGTCGACCTCATCACCGGACCCGGCAACATCTACGTCACCGCGGCCAAGCGGCTGTGCCGCGGCCTGGTCGGCATCGACGCCGAGGCGGGCCCCACCGAGATCGCGGTGCTCGCCGACGCCACCGCCGACCCGGTGCACGTGGCCGCCGACCTGATCAGCCAGGCCGAGCACGACGTGCTCGCAGCCAGCGTGCTGGTCACCGACTCCGTCGCGCTGGCCGACGCGGTCGACGCCGCGCTGAACGCCCAGCTCGCCGTGGTCAAGCACGACGTGCGGGTGCGGGAAGCGTTGAGCGGCAAGCAGTCCGGGATCGTCCTCGTCGACGACATCGCCCAGGGCCTGCGCGTCGTCGACGCCTACGCCGCCGAGCACCTCGAGATCCAGACCGCCGACGCCGCGGCCGTCGCGGCGCGGGTGCGCAGCGCGGGCGCGATCTTCGTCGGCCCGTGGGCGCCGGTCAGCCTGGGCGACTACTGCGCCGGCTCCAACCACGTGCTGCCCACCGCGGGCTGCGCGCGGCACTCGTCGGGTCTGAGCGTGCAGACCTTCCTGCGTGGCATCCACATCGTGGAGTACACCGAGGCCGCGTTGAAGGATGTCGCCGGGCACGTCGTCGCCCTGGCCAACGCCGAAGACCTGCCCGCGCACGGCCCGGCCGGGGGGGGGCGGTTAGTGGGGCGGGGGGGAGTGGAGC
>NZ_JBHXMY010000936.1:0-1498 GCF_042720195.1 Nocardia sp. NPDC058497
CGAATACAGCGGCAGGACGTGGTGCTTTCGGGGGTTGCGCTGGATTTTCTTGTCCTGGAGGAGTTTCAGGGCTCGGCGGATTTCGAGGCGGGTGGTGGCGGGTTCGATGACCGCGTCGATGAAGCCTCGTTCGGCGGCTACCCAGGGGGTGGCGATGTTGGTGTTGTAGAAGTCGATGAGGTTTTGGCGGATGGCGGCGCGCTGGTCTTCGGGGGCGGCGGCGATCTGGGCGGCGCCGAGCAGGCCGACGGCGCTCTCGGCGCCCATCACCGCGATGCGGGCGGTGGGCCAGGCCAGGTTGATGTCGGCACCGAGCTGCTTGGAGCCCATCACCGCGTAACCGCCGCCATAGGACTTGCGGACCACCAGGGTGATCTTGGGGACCGAGGCCGCGCAGTAGGCGAACAGGAAGCGGCCGCCGCGCTTGATCACGCCGATCTTCTCCTGCTCGACGCCGGGCAGGAAGCCGGGGGTGTCGACGACGAAGACCAGCGGGATCTCGAACGCGTCGCACAACCGGACGAAATGCGACGCCTTGTCCGAGGCGCGCGCGTCCAGCGCGCCGGCCGAGGCCAGCGGCTGATTGGCGACGACGCCGACGCTGCGGCCGTCGACCCGCGCGAAACCGGTGATGATGTTTGCGCCGGTCCCGGCGCTGATCTCCTTGAACTCACCGTCGTCGAAGATGCGCAGCAGGATCTCGTACATGTCGTACCCGGCGTTGTCCGAGTCCGGCATGATCGCGTTGAGCTCACGATCGGAATCGGTGATCTCGGGCTCGAGGCCGGGGTTCACGATCGGCGGAAGTTCCTGGCAGCTGGTCGGCAGGTAGCTCAGGTACTCACGCACCCACTGGAACGCCGCTTCCTCGTCCTTGGCGACGTGGTGGATATTGCCGTACTCGGCCTGAGTACGCGCACCGCCGAGCTCTTCGAGGCTCACGTCCTCGCCGGTGACCTCTTTGATCACCTTCGGGCCGGTGACGAACATGTGCGCGGCCTCGGTGGCCACCACGACATCGGTGCAGATCGGCTGATACACCGCGCCGCCCGCGCAGTTGCCCAAGATCATCGACACGAGCGGGACCATGCCCGACAGTGGCTCGACATTGGTCGCCATCCACGCGTACCAGGCCAGCGAGCTGACCGCCTCCTGCACGCGCGCGCCGCCGGAATCGTTGATACCGACCAGCGGGATGCCGACCTTGGACGCGTACTGCATGATGCCGCACAGCTTGCGGCCGAACGCCTCACCGACCGAACCGCCGTAGACGGTCTGGTCGTGCGAGAACACCGCCACCGGACGGCCGTCGACCATGCCGTGCCCGACGACGACACCGTCGCCGTAGAGCGCGGTCGGGTCGCCGGGCTTGCGGACCAGGGCACCGATCTCGACGAAGGTGCCCGGGTCCATGAGCATGTTGATCCGGTCGCGGGCACTCGGAATGCCCTTCCGCGCCCGCTTCTCGATCCCCTTCGCGCCTGCGGGCTCTTTGGCG
>NZ_JBHXMY010000937.1:0-1490 GCF_042720195.1 Nocardia sp. NPDC058497
CGCGGGTGCGCCGGGGGGCCCACGCGCGCCCGGGGGATCGGCCGTGACACCGAGATCCGCGGGGTGGTGCTGGTGCTCTCGCGCCGCACCAAGAACAACCCGGTGCTCATCGGCGAGCCCGGCGTCGGCAAGACCGCCATCGTCGAGGGTCTGGCGCGCCGCATCATCGAAGGCGACGTGCCGGAATCGTTGCGCAACAAGAAGGTCATCTCGCTGGACCTGGGCGCGATGGTCGCGGGCGCGAAGTATCGGGGTGAGTTCGAGGAGCGGCTCAAGGCGGTGCTCGACGACATCAAGAACAGCGCGGGCGAGATCATCACCTTCATCGACGAGCTGCACACCATCGTCGGCGCGGGCGGCACCGGCGATTCCGCGATGGACGCGGGCAACATGATCAAGCCGCTGCTCGCCCGCGGTGAGCTGCGCCTGGTCGGCGCGACCACGCTCGACGAGTACCGCAAGTACATCGAGAAGGACGCGGCCCTGGAACGCCGGTTCCAGCAGGTCATCGTGGGTGAGCCGTCGGTGGCCGACACCATCGGCATCCTGCGCGGCATCAAGGAGCGCTACGAGGTGCACCACGGCGTGCGCATCACCGATTCCGCATTGGTGGCCGCCGCGACGCTGTCGGACCGCTACATCACCTCCCGGTTCCTGCCCGACAAGGCGATCGACCTGATCGACGAGTCGGCCTCGCGGCTTCGCATGGAGATCGACTCGCGACCGGTCGAAATCGACCAGGTCGAGCGGGCCGTGCGCCGGCTCGAGATCGAAGAGGTCGCGCTGGAGAAGGAGACCGACGAGGCCTCCAAGCAGCGACTGGAGAAGCTGCGCTCCGAACTCGCCGACGATCGCGAGAAGCTCGGTCAGCTCACGACCCGCTGGCAGAACGAGAAGAAGGCGATCGACTCGGTGCGCGGACTCAAGGAGCAGCTCGAAGCGCTGCGCGGGGAGTCCGAGCGCGCCGAGCGCGACGGTGACCTGGGCAAGGCCGCCGAGCTGCGCTACGGCCGGATCCCCGCGCTGGAGAAGGAGCTCGCCGCGGCCGAGAAGGTCAGCGGCGCGGCGCCGGACGGTGACGTGATGCTGAACGAGGAGGTCACGCCCGACGACATCGCCGACGTCGTCTCGTCGTGGACCGGGGTGCCGGTCGGCCGGATGCTCGAAGGCGAGACCGCGAAGCTGCTGCGGATGGAGACCGAGGTCGCCGGACGTGTCGTCGGGCAGGAAGAGGCTGTGCGGGCCGTGTCGGACGCGGTGCGGCGGGCGCGGGCCGGGGTCGCCGATCCGAACCGGCCGACAGGGTCGTGCATGTTCGTCGGCCCGACCGGTGTGGGTAAGACGGAGCTGGCGAAGTCGCTGGCCGACTTCCTGTTCGCCGTCGTTCTTTTTTTTTTGTGTTTTTTTTTTTTTTTTTTTTTTGTTTTTTTTTTTTTTTTTTTTTTTTTTTTTGTTTGCCTTCGTTCCAGAAGTTTTTTGAGGTTTAGTTG
>NZ_JBHXMY010000938.1:0-1482 GCF_042720195.1 Nocardia sp. NPDC058497
GGCCTTCGTCGTCGCCGCTTGACCGCCGAGTACCGATTGTTGCACTGGCGCCGATCTTTCGGTTTCCTTGGAGGGTGGGAGGACCGCGTGGGGCCTGAGGAACCCAATGAAGCACAACCAAACATACGGAAAGCTTGACTGGCTCAAACAGCCAGCCGAGGTCAGCTCACGTGCCGCTCTAACTCCGCGCACCCCCGTGGGGTCGCGCGTGTCCCCCGAACCAATGCGTGGGGATCCAGGGTGGCGGTTCCCATGACAGGGAGCAACTACGACATCGCGCGAAAGCTTCTCGAAGAGTTGGGGATACGTCCGGAAGACCTGATCAATCCTCCCACCCACCCCCAGTCACCGACCTTCGCCGCTTACATTTCACGCCTTATCCCGACGGTCCCACTGGGAACCCTGCGCACCTACCGACCGTATTGGGCTCGGATTCAACAGGAATGGGCCGATGTCCGAATCGACGAGCCGACGACGAGGGAGTTGCAGGTCCTCGTTGAACAAGCTCGGGCACGAGCGATCCACCGTAGAACCTCCCGAGATGGGCGCTCAGCTGCCGAACATATGGTCGGGGCGCTCCGATATCTCTATCGCTTCGCCGCCCATGAAGGACTCGTCCCCACTGACCACCCCGCCAGACACCTCACCAAACCGCGGCGCCTGCCCAGTCCGCGCGGCGCGATCCCCCTCGACCTACTCGCCCGGGTCATCGAGGTCGTGTCGAACACCGGCGACGACCCCCGACTCGATACCCTCCTACTACGTCTCCACCTCGAAACCGCCTGCCGAACGGGGACCGCGCTGGCCATTCGTCCCAAGGACGTCGATCCCGACCAGCAGATGATTCGGCTAAGGGGCAAGGGCGGCACCGTCCACTGGCAACCGATCTCATCGACCCTGATTTCCATGATCGACGCCCACCGTGTCCGCGGGTCGTCTGTGGACGAACAACTCCTCCGCTACCGCCATGGGCGAGTGATCACCCGCCGCCGATACGACCATCTCTGGGATCGCGTGGGCCGCGACATCGCATGGATATCCACTCATCAGGTCACCACGCACTGGATTCGACACACAGTGCTCGGTTGGGTCGAAAGGAACTTCGGCTACGCGGTTGCCCACGCATACGCCGCGCACGCCGACCCCATCAGTGCCGCTGGGGTGACTCTGACATACGTCAAGGCGAGTACGTACGAGGTCGCCGTCGCACTGTCAACGATGACCGGCGAACCTCATCCACTTGCCGGAAACCAGGTGGCACCAGACGTCGCGACCAGGCTTCCACTGCCGTATTGACGGCAGGCACGGCCGGGAAGACCAGGCGATCGTTAGCGGTCATCCCTTTCTGAGTAGGTCGTAGGGACGGGTCGTAAAGTCCCTGAGGCCCAGGGGAATCGGGCGTGGCTTTCAATGCGTTGCTGCTCGTGGCTCCAGGACCTTGGCCGACCGGTTTTCCGCGACGTGCCCGGCCGCATATTGGGA
>NZ_JBHXMY010000939.1:0-1482 GCF_042720195.1 Nocardia sp. NPDC058497
GTTGTACGCCGACAAGGCCTATGACATCGCAGACCTGCGCCGCTGGGACGCCGACCGGGGCATCACGGTGCGCATCGCGCGCAAGGGTGTCGAGCGAAATGACCGCCTCGGTCGACACCGTTGGGTCATCGAACGCACCATCTCCTGGCTGACTGGTTATCACCGGCTCAACCTTCGCTACGACCACAAAGGCGACCACTTCTGCGCCTTCCTCACACTCGCCGCGGCATTGACCTGCTACAAGAAGCTCGGCACGGCACGATCGGCGACGTGAGACAGAGTCTTAGTCTATGGTTCGGAGACGACCAGTTCCACCCGGCTTCGATTACCGGTCGCGACTGCCGCTTGTTGCGTCGCCAGCGCCACTCACTCCTTACTACCTCCCGGGGATGTGGGGGTCAGCTTGCGATTGATGTGGGTAATCGGTAGGCCGCAGCGCTCGGCGACTGCCTTCTGGAAGTCCTCTTCCTGTGTCAACTGTGGATAGCCGGTGCGAGTCGTGACGATGATCAGAGGTGGTTCCGACGAGTTGACGGCCGCACCGAGGGCGGCCCAGATCAGATCCTTGAAGGTATGGGGTGCGCCCCAGCACACGTAGCGCTGGCGTTCGCCGTCGGTGGCCATGCAGTGCATGGGCTTTTCCACCACCGACTTTGGCACCAGGTCCCAGGACGGGCCGAGACCTTGCTTCACGAGAGCGTCGTGCGGCGGAAACTGCTTCGTGGCGCACTTCGCGTAGGTGCCGATCCCTTCCAGCGCTCGGACGTATTCCTTCATCGGCCCATCCTTGATCCAGACACGGACATCGCCAACGGGGAGGTACGCGACGAGGACGCCGCCGATCTTCTCGTCATCTACCCACTTCGCGTAGTAGTTGGCGCGTTCACGGTCGGTGAGCAGATCCCAGTCGATGTCCTCGGCTCGCTGGTAGAGCTCTGTGGCGACTTGAACCTGGATGTTCTTGGGCACTTTCGGGGGCATTGATCACCGCTGACTGGTCATGGTCTGGTCTGGGAACTGGAGCCGGACCTCGTCGTAGGCTGTCTCGAGGCTCGCGGCGTCCTTGATCCATTCTTCCATGAGGGAGGCCACTCGCTGATCGGTGAACTCGACTCGGGATGGGGTGATGCCCCGGAGCTCCTCGGTATCCGCGGAGTCGGCGACGGCACGCTTTATGTTCAGTGCCGCTGCCACGCGCCGGAGATCACTGACGAAGTCGAGGACGGCGACCCGTTCCTTGCCCTCGCGAAGGCGCAGACCGCGGCCAAGTTGCTGGATGAAGATGCGGCGACTGTGGGTGACGCGCGCGAAACACAGAATGTTGACATCCGGTACGTCGACACCTTCGTTGAGGATGTCCACAGAGGTCAGGATGGGGACCTCGCCGGAGCGGAACGCCAAGAGGCGAGATTGGCGCTCGCGCTTGGGGAGCTCGGCGTGGATGGCCAGCGCGCCCGACCAATTCGGGGTGCGGCGCAGGAG
>NZ_JBHXMY010000940.1:0-1481 GCF_042720195.1 Nocardia sp. NPDC058497
GGTGTGGTTGGTTGTGTTGACACCTCCAGCGGGTGCCCCGTCCCCCCCCCCCCCCCCGCCGGCGGCGGGGGGCCCCGGCCGCCCCCCGCCGCTGCGCGGCGGGACCCTCCTCGAGGTCGGGTCGTGCGGGCTGGGTCGCTTTCGTGAGTTGCGACAAAATGGCGCACCGACGGGGCGATTTGTCGGTTTAACGCGGTATCCTGCGCTCGGCCATGCGTGATGAGGGAGGTGGCCTGGTGCACAGACGTGCCTTTTTCAAGGCGGCGGGACTGGCGACGTTTGCCGGTGCCGTGGGGGCAACGCTGACGAACCCGGTGGCGACGGCTGATCCGCGGGAAGCGATGTTCCAGTCCTGGGTGCCGGAGATCTTCGCACCGATCCCGGACGCACCGGCGCATACGCGGGCCATTGTCATCGGCTCCGGTTTCGGCGCTGCCGTCACCGCGCTGCGGCTGGCCGAGGCCGGGATCGCCAACACCGTGCTCGAGCGCGGCTCACGCTGGCCCAACGATCCGTGGCGCGAGATCTTCACCGGCGACGACCTGCCCGACGGCCGCGGCTTCTGGCATCGCACGAGCTTCACCGGCGTCACCAAGGTGCCGATGAGTTTCGGCTCGTTCGGCGGCGTTCTCGACGTCACCGAGTATCCGGGGATCGATGTGTGGCGCGCGGCCGCGGTCGGCGGCGGCTCGGTGATCTTCAGCGGCGCGATGGTGGCGCCAGAGCGCAAGCTGTTCGACCACGTCTTCGGCGGCGTCGTCGACTACGGCGAGCTCGAGAGCGTCTACTACCCGAGGGTGCGCGAGATGCTGCGGCTGGACCCGATGCCCGCCGACATCTACAACGCCTCGCCGTTCGCGCACTCACGCGCCTGGGACGACCAGGTGCGCGCGGCCGGCTACCAGCCGGTGCCCAACGATTCGATCTTCACCTGGGACGTGCTGCGCAGCGAGCTCGCCGGCACCTCCCGCGCCTCGGCCACCGCCGCCCGCTCCAACCTGGGCAATTCCAACGGCGCCAAGTTCGACCTGAACCAGAACTACCTGCGCTACGCCGCCCAGACCGGCAAGTCCCAGGTGTATCCGGGTCACCGGGTCGACAGCATCGCCCAGGAGGCGAGCGGCAAGTTCGTGGTCACCGTGACGAAACTGTCGCCGTCCGGTCATGTCTTCGGCACCCGCACGCTGACCTGCGACCAGCTGTTCCTCGGTGCCGGTTCCATCGGCACGTCCGAGCTGCTCGTCCGCGCCCAGGCCACGGGCGCGCTGCCCAACCTCAACGAGCACATCGGCGACGGCTGGGGCACCAACGGTGACGTCGTGCTCGCCCGTGGCGCCAGCAGCGTGGCGGGCCACGGCCAGGGTGTGCCGAGCGCCAGCCGGATCTTCGACGCCGCCACCGTCCCGCTGACCCTGGAGAACTGGTACATCCCCGGCATCCCGTTCGAGACCGGCGCGCTGGCCTCGCTGGGCATGGTGCTC
>NZ_JBHXMY010000941.1:0-1469 GCF_042720195.1 Nocardia sp. NPDC058497
GCCTCGACCTTGGCTTCTACCTCTTCCGCGGCGGCATCCGCCCCCACGGCCTCGGCGCCGAACTGAACGCCGGCCTCAACGCCGCCATGCTGTCCGGCCTCGCCCCCATCGTCTCCGCGGCGATGGAACTCGGCGCCACCGAGGAACGAGCCCGCGTCATCACCGCCGACGTCCTGGCCCACCTCTCCGGCCCGCTCCTGCTGGCCCACACCAAACGCCTGGCTCTC
The DNA here is from genome assembly GCF_042720195.1 of Nocardia sp. NPDC058497. Classification (NCBI taxonomy): domain Bacteria; kingdom Bacillati; phylum Actinomycetota; class Actinomycetes; order Mycobacteriales; family Nocardiaceae; genus Nocardia; species Nocardia sp. NPDC058497. The sequence goes on from NZ_JBHXMY010000941.1 coordinate 228, forward strand.
CTCGGCGGCACCGCCGACGCCCGCCAGATGATGCGCGAGTACCTCGACCTGCGCATCGACGCATTGCAGGCCGGAAACGGCTGACCGAGTCGATCCGTGGTGTCACCGTGTCGCGGCGGCCGATGGCTCCCCGGGGGAGAGCGTGTTCAGGAGTTGGCGAGTTGGGATGCGCGCTGGAATGTCACGCCGAGTACGGCACCGATGTCGCGGACGGGGACTCCGTCGGCAGCCAGTCGTCGCGCGGTCGCGGTCGCGACCTTCATGGCGTGAGCTTCCTGTCGGGCAGCCTCCGCGCGTGCTCGCGAGACCTCTTCCGCGGCGGCCGTCACATCGGTTCCGCCTACGTGGGCGGTGATCGCGAGTTCGACAGTCGAGGGAGCTACGTCGGCGACTGTGCAGATGTAGTCGGTTGCTTCCTTGGCGATGTCGGCGTAGCGACGCGCCTGGGTGAGCCCTTCGATATTGCCGTTGACACCGTCCATCTGGGGGATTCGGATCATCCACCAGCGGTCGTCTCGGGACACGGCGATCTGGTCATATCGGGCGGCCCGCTCGGCTCTGGGGATTGTCCGAGGTCGGTAGCGTCTTGGGTATGGCAGGACGGAATGTGGTCGATCCAGCGCAGGTGCGGGCGGCGGTGTGGGCTGTGGGGGAGTGGTTGCGGGACGCGGAGGTGGGGGCGCCCGGGCGGGCCGAGATCGCGGCGGCAGTGCGGGGGACGGCCAGGGCATTGGCTTCCGATGCGCCAGGGCATTCGGTAGAGGTGCGGGTCCCTCCGTTCGTGGCGGTGCAGTGCATCGAGGGGCCGCGGCATACCAGGGGGACGCCGCCGAATGTGGTGGAGACCGATCCGCGTACATGGTTGCTGCTGGCCACCGGGTTGCTCGGGTTCGATGCGGCGGTGGAGTCCGGTGCGCTGTCGGTGTCGGGGATGCGGGCGGAGGAGATCGCCGCTTGGCTGCCGATCGTGCCGCTGCGCGCGGCTGGCGAACCAGCCTGACCCAGCCGCTGGTCGAAGACACCGCAACAGTGGACGAGCCCATCGAAAACGCGGAACAAAAGCTCTGCAAATGCGGAAAATATTGCATGCAGATACGGAAGAAAAATGCCATACTCGCTGGATGGAGGCAATTCTTACCGGGATGGCAAGGCGGCGGCTATGCTCTGTCATCGAGTCTCGGATTGGGGAGGTTCGGGGTGGTTTACGGAAAGGGACCCGCCCCCGGGGGGACTGCCCGCGGT
>NZ_JBHXMY010000942.1:0-1467 GCF_042720195.1 Nocardia sp. NPDC058497
GGTGGCAGTGTCGCTCGGGGCCGCGCGCGTCGAGCAGATGCGGCGCATCGACACCGCGGTCTCCGAGGCGCTACCGGTGCCGTCCTCGGCGACGCCGCCGCATACCGAGACGGTCGCCATGGCCGTGGCGCGGATGGCCGACTACGCCGCCCGTCTCGACCGACGCCACACCCCGACCAGCCTGATCGCGACGTGGGGGCCTCTGTTCGAACTGGCGCGGGCTCTAGACGGTCTCATCACCGACCTCACCGCGGGCCGGCGACGCGTCCCGCTGAGTATCTGGTGGGCCGGTTTCGGCGCAGCGGTCCCGGCACCGGAGCACCCATGACACCCCTGCGGGTAGCCGCAGCGCTGACCAGCAGCGTGGCCGTGCTCGTCGTGGCCGCGCCCGTTGGCGCAGCACCCACCACGAACCCCAGCCCGGCCCCGGTGGTGTCGACGTCATTGTCGATCACGGCCTGTCCCGCTCTCTACGCGTTCGGAGTGCAGGGCACCGGGGAATCCTCACCCGATGCCGCGCCGACGACCGATACCGGGATGCTGTCGGTGGTGTTTCGGCCGATGATGGCTGCCGCATCCGGCCGAGGTCTGGTCGATCGCGCCTACGTGCCTTACCCGGCAGGGTTCGGTGGCGCGGTCGGCGCCCCAGTCACCCCGTACACCGAATCCGTCGCCACCGGTGTCCTCCGGCTGGAATCGATGATCCACCAAGTCAATTCAGCGTGCCCGCAGACCAGGATCGCGATCGTCGGCTACTCCCAGGGCGCACACGTCGCCTCGATCACCGCCCAAGACATCGGCGCCGGAACAGGCGTCGTCACCCCGGACGTAATCGCCGCAGTCGTGTTGATGGCCGACCCGACCCGTAACCCGGGCGCAGGCTTGTTCCCTGGCACCGATGCCACCACACCGGCTCCGGTGCCGGGCACGACCGGCACCCACCTGGCGAAGCTGCCCGCCGCACCGATCCGGTCGGTTGCCTCCGGCGGCGGGATCGGGCCGACCCGCGACATCGCCACCGACTACGGAGCACTGGTTGGGCGGGTCGCGAGCCTGTGCGTGGCAGACGATCTGGCCTGCGACACTTCTGCGGGTTCGGCGATCCTGCGTGCTGCGGCCGGGGTCGCCTCGCAGTCACATCTGTCGACTGGTGACCCGGTCGCCTCGCTGATCTCGGTCGGCCAAGCCCTGGCCTACACCTCGATCAAAGCCGCAACCACCACGGTCGACGAAGACATCTCGGGGACCTCGCCGGCCGAGGTGGCGATGTCGCCGACCAAGTCGATCTCCCAACGCCTGGCAGACGCCTCCGATCCTCGAACTCCGCTGGATATGAACGCCGCGCTGGCTGCGGCGATGCGGGTGGGCACCATCGGGCTCAACGCGGTAAAGCTCGTCGCCGCGTCGATCCTGAACCCGGCCACCCTCACCCAGCTCTCCACGGTCGCGTTGACCAAACCGGGGGCC
>NZ_JBHXMY010000943.1:0-1464 GCF_042720195.1 Nocardia sp. NPDC058497
TTAGTGTCTGGGGGTCTGTGATTTTTTTAAACGAGACAGGGTTCGAACAGTGGCCACCGGTCGGTGCAGTCCCAGTGGATCTCGACGGCATCTACGACCGTTTGGACGCGGCGGGCTACAAGTACGGGCCCACCTTCCGCGGTTTGAGGTCGGTCTGGCGACACGGGGGCGATGCCTTCGTAGAGGTTGCCCTCCCTGATATCGACGGCAATATCGGGAAGTACGGTCTCCACCCGGCGCTGCTCGATGCCGTCCTCCAAGGCATGGCCGCTGCCGCAGTGGATCCCGGTATCGCGGTGGACGGGGACCGAGCCCGTATGCCATTCGCGTGGCAGCACGTGGAACTGCATGCGGTCGGTGCGACAGCACTGCGGGCCCGGCTCAGTCCTGATCCGTACTCGGGTGGAACCACCATCACGGTGGTGGACGAGGCCGGTGAACTGGTCATGACGGTCGGCTCTCTGACCACTCGCCCGATACCCGCGGAGCGCGCGACCGCGATTACCGACCGGCTGCTCGGTTTGCGGTGGATCGCAGCGCATGGTCAGGCCTCGGCTGTTGATCTCGAGATGACGGTGTTCGATTCGAGCGAGGCATTCTCGGCCTGGGCCGCCGCCGCGCATGACGTACCGCCGGTTGTCGCACTCGACCTACGTGGGGCGACTGCAGATCCACGCGAAGTGCCACGGGCACACCGGCTCACGCACGAGGCGCTGGCCGTTGCCCAGCCGTGGTTGGCTGATCCGCGTTTTGCTCACAGTCGCCTGGCGGTCTTGACCGCGGGAGCGGTGTCGGTGGCGGGTGAACCGATCGTGGATGTCGCGGCCGCGGCGGTATGGGGGCTACTGCGCTCGGCTCAGACGGAGGACCCTGAGCGAATCATCCTGGCCGATACCGATATCGATAGCGTGGCTGCGCCGGAAACCGTGCTAGATGCGCTCGGACGCATCGTCGCCTGCGGTGAGCCCCAGGTCGCGGTGCGTGGGGATGTTGTCCATGTGGCGCGATTGACGTGGCTGTCCGCCGCAATCGTGGTCGATACGGTGCCGTCAGCGCGATTGTCGACCGGTTCGGTCGTGATTACCGGCGGGACAGGTGGTCTGGGTGCGCTCGCGGCCCGGCACCTGGTGCTCATGCGGGGTGCGCGCTCGCTGGTGCTTGCGTCACGGCGGGGTGCGTCTGCGCCGGGTGCAGCGGATTTGGTTGCGGAGTTGACCGGGCTGGGCGCGCGGGTTACGGTGGTGGCCTGTGATGTTTCCTCCCGATCGGGAGTGCAGACGTTGCTGGCGGCGGTACCCGACGATGCGCCGTTGGCCGGTGTGGTGCACACCGCGGGTGTGCTCGACGACGGCGTGGTCTCAACATTGACCCCCGAACGCCTGGACACGGTCATGGCGGCCAAGGCCGATGCCGCATGGTGGCTACACGAAGCCACCAAAGACCTCGACCTCGCACTGTTCGTCC
>NZ_JBHXMY010000944.1:0-1462 GCF_042720195.1 Nocardia sp. NPDC058497
GGGCCGGAAGGGGACCCGGCGCGCCCGTTGTCGCGGGCGCCGGTTCCCCGCGCCCCGCGCTGTTCGGCACCTGCCCGGTCCGCGTTCGCACCCGCCGCCGACGGCTCCTGGTCCGAGCCCGGCGCGGATGGCCGCCCCGCCGACCCGGAAACACCGGCGCCCACACTGGTTCCCGCAGCAGGTGACCCGCCCGTGATCGCCGACCTGGCCGCCTTGGCCAGCGCCAGCCCGCTGCCCAGCAGTGCGGCCGCACCGGACTTCGCCGCCGCCCCCTCCGCGGGCGTCGCGGGCCGTGGCAGCAGTGTCGTGGCCCCCTCGGTCGTCGGCAGCACCTTGGTCGCGGTGGCGGGCAGCACTGGAACGCGCCCTGCCGCAACATCTTCCAGCGCCTTCCTGGCCTGCACCATGGTCGGGCGGTCCTCGGCCGACGCGGTCAGCAGCCACATCAGCACCGACCCCAGCGGACCCGCGTGCTTCGGTTCCGGCACCACTCCCCTGGCGACGGCGTGCAGGACCGCGAGGGGATTGTCGCCCTCACCGAACGGCGGTGCCCCCTCGACGGCGGCGTACAGCGTCGAGCCGAGCGCGAAGATGTCGGCGGCGGGCTTCGGATCGTCGCCGCGGGCGATCTCGGGCGCCAGGTAAGCGGGTGTGCCGGCCAGGAATCCGGTGGCGGTCACCGTGACGTCGCCGGTGGCATGCGAGATGCCGAAGTCGGTGAGCTTGACGGTGCCGTCGTCGCCGACGAGCAGGTTGGCCGGCTTCACGTCCCGGTGCATGATCCCGGCGTCGTGCGCCGCCGACAGCGCCGCCGCGGCCTGCGCGCCGATCCCGGCCACCTCGATCGGCGGCAGCGTCGCGCCGCCGGCCAGTTTCACGGCCAGGCTGGGCGCGTTCATGTATTCCATGACCAGCCACGGCTGGCCGTCTTCCTCGGCGACGTCGAAGACGGTGATGGCATTGGGATGGTGCAGCCGCGCGGCGATGCGGCCCTCGCGCATGGCACGCAGCTTCGCTTCCAGCGCTTGCGATCCGGTGAGACCCGGCGCGAGCAGCAGCTGCTTCACCGCGACGGTGCGGCGCAGCCGGACATCGGTGGCGCGCCACACGACCCCCATCGCCCCGGTGCCGATCGGGTCGGTGAGTCGATAGCGTCCCGCGATCAACCGATCCGATGTCATAACGTGTGCCCCTCCTGCAATACCGCCGAGTCGTCCAGCCCTCCGCGCCACAGCGGGATGAAACTTTCGAAAATCCTACGTGCTGAACTGCTTCGTCCCCGTCTCCGACGGCCTCGGTCCACGGACTCCCGGCCGCTTCGTGACCAGACTCACAACCGGCACAACGACTTGGGGGCCGGCCCCCCGGGGCCCGGGGGGGGCGGCCGCGCGCGGGGCGTGTGTGTGGGGGGGTGGTTTTTTGTGACCGCGGGGGCCCCGCCCCAAGCGGGGGGGGCCGGGTC
>NZ_JBHXMY010000945.1:0-1460 GCF_042720195.1 Nocardia sp. NPDC058497
GGCGATGGCGTTGTGGAATAGATCATGGTGTGGTGTAACTAAATCAGCAAGGTGCGGGCCGAGGTTGCGCCCGCCGAGACAAACCTGCTGGTCGCGCAAGCGTACGGCCTGGGTGGGATCGGACTCGCCGAGCAGTGCACGGTGCATCGCCAGGATCGAGTCGGCGTCGACTGCGCGGCCGAGGTCGAGAGCCGCTTCCATGGCGCGCACATTGGCGGTGACGATGCGCGCGTTCCTGTTGGTGTGCTCGCCGAGCTCGGCCATCGCGAGCTGCCGGGCGCCCACGGTGAGGTTCTCGATCTGCGAGGACGCGGAACTCTCGGTGCGCAGTAGCACGGAACTCATCGGCCCGAGTTCGTCGGGACCGAGCTCGGCCGACAGGTGCGCGTCGAATCGCACCAGTTCCTGCGCGGCCTCGTCGGCCTCGGCCAGCAGACCGACGGGCAGTGCCACTGATTGCTCGGCGATGTCGGACAGCACCGCAGCGGAGTAAGGCCCCGCGTGTCGACGCAGCTGGGTGCGCGACACGTAGGTATCGCGCACCACCCACGGGTGCTGCTCGTATCGAACGGCAGGCCACCCGGCCGGATCGTTCGTCATCAGCCCATCTTACCTACGGCTGAGCAGTTAGCGTTAACTAAGCAGACCCGTTACTTAACTTTATGGGTCCATCGTTGGATACCGGGACCGGCTGCAAAACAATGCGCCGATCAGGCCAGGCTTTCGATTTTCGCGGCCTGTTCGGCGCGGGTGTGGGGTTCGCGGGCGATGACGGCGATGGTGTCGTCGCCGGCGATGGTGCCGACGATGTAGGGCAGGGCGGCGCGGTCGAGGGCGCTGGCGAGGAAGTGGGCGGCGCCGGGTGGGGTGCGCAAGACGGCGAGGTTGCCGCTGGCGTCGGTGGAGACCAGGAGGTCGCCGAGGAGTTTGGAGAGGCGGCCGGTGCCGCCGGTGACGCCGCGGACGGGGCTGCCGTCCTCGGGGACGACGTAGACGCCGGCGCCACCGTCGGCGGCGCGCAGTTTCACCGCGCCGAGTTCGTCGAGGTCACGCGACAGGGTCGCCTGGGTGGTCTCGATGCCCTCGGCGGCCAGCAGCGTCGCGAGTTCGGTCTGGCTGCGGACCGCATGCGCGGACAGCAGTTCCACGATGCGCGATTGGCGGCCGGCGCGGGTGCGGGCGATGGCGGGCGAGCCCTTCTCGGGCGCCGTGCTCATCGCCGGGCCTCCGCGCCGGCCCCGGTTCGCGGTCTCACGCGGCGGCTTTCGCGAGCAGCCAGACCAGCAGCGCCTTCTGGGCGTGCAGCCGGTTCTCGGCTTCGTCCCAGACGACGCTGTGCGGTCCGTCGAGCACCTCGTCGGTGATCTCCTCGCCGCGGTGCGCCGGAAGACAGTGCATCACAATGGCTTCCGGATCGGCGGCGGCGAGCAGTGCCTCGTCTGTCTCTGATACACAACTCC
>NZ_JBHXMY010000946.1:0-1457 GCF_042720195.1 Nocardia sp. NPDC058497
TTTCTGGGGGTCGGGGTTTGTGACCGGATTATTGTCCCCCCCGCGGTTAACCCCTATCGAGTCTCGACGATTATGAACAAGATTCGAGACGCCGAGAAGGATATCGACCGTTTCCGCGCGGTGCACCGGCGTCAGCAGGCGCTGCAGTACTCGAATAGATCCGAGACCATCGGCGGTGTCAGCATCGTCGCCGTGGAACTGTCGGATCCAGCGAACAGCGATGACCTCCGAACTCTTGCGCTAGAGATCCGTGACTACATGGAAGATCGACCGGCAGCGGTGGTCTTGACAGCACTCGCCAACGGCCGGCCGATTGTCGTCGCCGCAGTGAACGAACAAGGTCGTCAACGTGGGCTGAAAGCCGGAGACCTGGTTCGGACCGCGGTCAAGGTCCTGAAGGGTGGCGGCGGCGGAAAGCCTGACATTGCACAGGGCGGGGGTACCGATCCAACCGCGACCACGTCCGCGCTAGATGAAGTTCGCCGCGCGATCGGCCAGCTCCTCGCACAGTAGTGGCTGCCGTGCCGCGCGAGCCAAAGTTGCCTGTCAACGTGAACCGTCACGGTAAGGGACCGTCAGGTCAGCTGCCCTCGAAGTGGGAGCCGCACTAACATTTTTCGTCATCTACGACAAGAACATGATCGTTGCCGCCGAGGCGCACAGTTTGACGGTGGTCGCACCTACGTAGGAGGTTCGGTAGTCGTGGAGCCGCTGAAGTCCCTCAACCAGGAGCGTTTCCTCAGGAAACGGGATTCACACGGCTCCGTCCACGTACGAGACCAGGCGGTGCATCGGGATGAAGCGCTCACAGCTGCGGCTCGGCCGAAGATTCGTGGGTAAGGGCGCGATTGGTGGCTGAGCCGTCGTCGACGAACCACGCCTGCTGACTCTCGGTATGTATCTGCCGGATCCGTTCCTCGGCCGCGTGCTGGGCCGGGCTCAGATGCGTGCGGCGTTGTAGTTCGGCTTGGTGGGCGGTGAGGCTGGTAGTGATGTCGCGCCGCGTGGCCTCGATAGCCGTGTTGCGCGTGCGAGTTTCATGGTCTTCCCAGTCGGCGCGCTGCTGTTCGAGGTGCTGGGCCGCTTGGGTTTCGGCGTCTTCGACCAGACCTGACAGCGAGGTGACCTTGCGTTGTAGGTCGCGGGCTTTGGCACGAGTATGTTCGTGGGTTTCGGTCAGTTGTCGGAGTTCAAAGACGAGGGAATTGATCCGTGCCTGGACGGTTGCGCGTTGCCGACGCAGACGGGTAGGGATGACGTCGAGTTTGGTGCGGGCGGAGTCGAGGTCGGTGGTTGTCCGCCGCAGCTGTCGCGCCGCCCGATCGCGTCGATCAATCCATTCCGCGGCGTCATCCCGTGCGGTTTGCAGGTGGCGACGATGTTCGACGAGGACCGGGTCTGGTGGCGGGTCGTCGGGGAAGCGTTGACGGACTGGGCCATAGAGCTCTGTGTCTTCG
>NZ_JBHXMY010000947.1:0-1455 GCF_042720195.1 Nocardia sp. NPDC058497
GGGCCCTCACCGCGGCTCTGCTCGCCGACCTCGGCCAACCCACTCGTCCCCGCCCCGCGGAAGGGGCGCGCGCGACGGCCGCGGCCTTCGACTGGGTCATCAGTTAGGTATCGGGGGGATTCCGGATGGCGCGCTGACCGGTCGGCAGACAGACTGGACACCATGACTTCGCACGCCATGGGCACCGAGGCCGTCGACGCGGCGGCCGCCACCGAGATCGCGGCCGCCGCGCAGGACCTGGTCAAGTTGTATGGATCGGGAGACACACAGGTCAAGGCCTTGGACGGGGTGTCGGCTGACTTCGCGAAGGGGGAGTTCACCGCGATCATGGGGCCCTCCGGTTCGGGCAAGTCGACGTTGATGCACTGCCTGGCCGGTCTCGACAGCGCGAGCGAGGGCCATGTCCGCATCGGCGACACCCCGCTGACCGGGCTGTCCGACAAGCAGATGACCGCGCTGCGCCGCGACCGGATCGGGTTCGTCTTCCAGGCGTTCAACCTGGTGCCGACGCTGACCGCGCTGGAGAACATCACCCTCCCGCTCGACATCGCGGGCCGCAAGGTCGACCAGGAATGGCTAGACACCGTCGTCAAGCGCCTCGGCCTCGGCGACCGCCTCGAGCACCGGCCCTCCGAACTGTCCGGCGGCCAGCAGCAGCGCGTCGCGTGCGCCCGCGCCCTGGTCGGCAAGCCGGAGATCATCTTCGGCGACGAGCCGACCGGCAACCTGGACTCGCATTCCTCCGGTGAGGTGCTGGCGATCCTGCGCGCCTCGGTCGACGAGTTCGGGCAGACCGTCGTGATCGTCACCCACGACCCGCGCGCGGCCGCCTACTCCGACCGCGTCGTGTTCCTGGCCGACGGCCGCATCGTCGACGAGCTGCGCGATCCGACCCAGGATTCCATCCTCGACCGGATGAAGGCGCTGGAGACCCGATGAATAACCCCATGCGCAAGGTCGCCTTGCGCAATCTCGCCGCGCACAAGGTGCGGCTGGCGTTGACCCTGCTGTCGGTGGTGCTGGGCACCGCCTTCATCTCCGGCTCGTTCGTCTTCACCGACACCTTGCAGCGCACCTTCGACGGCATCTTCGAAGGCCAGGCCCAGGGCGTCGACGTGCGCGTCGGCCCCAAGGACCGGCAGTCGCTGGGCGTGCCGACCAATATCGTGGACGCGCTGGCCAAGACCGAGGGCGTCGACCGCGTCGCCCCGGCCGTCAACGGTCCGGTGGTGCTGCTCGAACCCGACGGCAAGAAGGCCGTGCAGACCGGTGGCGCACCGAGTTTCGGCCTGTCCTACCTGCCGCCGGACAAGTCGGTCGAAGAGCCGAACACGTTCGTCGCCGGTGCCGCGCCCGACCAGCCGAACGAGATCGCGCTCAACACCACGGGCGCCGAGAAGGCCGGGCTGCGGGTCGGCGACAAGACCAAGGTGCTCATCCCGTCCAAGGGCTGTC
>NZ_JBHXMY010000948.1:0-1447 GCF_042720195.1 Nocardia sp. NPDC058497
GTTCGACGAGATCGAGAAGGCGCACCCGGACGTCTTCGACATCCTGCTGCAGGTCCTCGACGAGGGCAGGCTGACCGACAGCCAGGGCCGCACGGTCGACTTCCGCAACACCATCCTCATCCTCACCTCCAACCTCGGCGCCGGTGGCGACAAGGACCAGGTGATGGAGGCGGTGCGCAGGGCGTTCAAGCCGGAGTTCCTCAACCGGCTCGACGACGTGGTGATGTTCCACGCGCTCGACGCCGAGCAGCTGGAATCGATCGTCGGCATCAATCTGCGGCAGCTGCAGAAGCGGCTCGCGCAGCGGCGGCTGACGCTCGATGTCACCGACGAGGCCAAGAAGTGGCTGGCGGTGCGCGGCTACGACCCGGCCTACGGCGCGCGGCCGTTGCGCAGGCTGATCCAGCAGGCCATCGGCGACAGCCTGGCCAAGGAACTGCTCTCCGGCGCGGTCACCGACGGCGACACGGTGCGCGTGAGCGTAGACGACGCCACCGACAAGCTGGTCGTCGAACGCGAGGTTGTCCACAGCTCGTGAAATATCCACAGCGCGGTGCGTAGGGACCTCCCAACGCACCGCGCTGTCCTACGCTGGAGCTCATGACGAACCCGAACGATCCGTGGGGGCAACGCCCGGAGGATTCGCCGACCGAACGGCTGGGTTCGCCGGGCATGGATTCGACCAAGCCGTACGGCGGTGGCGGGTTCGACGAGTGGGGGCAGCCGTCGAATCCGACGCAGGCGTTGCCGCCGCACGACGCGCAATGGGGTGCCTACGAAAGTGGTTATCCCGCGGCGCAACCACCGCCGCACCAGCCGCCCCCCGGCTACGACCAGGGCTATCCTGGCGCGCCGCCGCCGGGTTACCCGCCCCGCCCACAGGACGGTGACCAGGGCGAACCGCCCAGGGGGAACACCGGATTGTGGATCGCGCTCGGCCTGGGCGTCCTCGCGTTGATCGCGGTCGGCGGCGTGCTGGCAGGCCTGGTCCTCAGCGGCGGCGAGTCCGGCGACAACACGGCCGCCGCGCCGACGACCACTCAGTTCCTGGTGCCGCCGACCGGCAGACAGACGACTCCGGTCGTGCCGCCGACCACGAGCGGCCTGCCCGGGCTGCCCGGTCTCGGCGGTGGCGACGATCTCGGCGCGACGATGGGCAGCATCACCGCCAACACCGGTACCGAGATCACCATGAGTACCCTCGGCGGGTCGACGGTCCGGGTGCTGGTCGACGATGCCACCCAGGTGATCTCGCTGACCACCACGAAGGCGAGCGAGCTGCCGGTCGGCGACATGGTTATGGTGCAGGGCGACAAGAACCCAGACGGGTCGATCCACGCCAATATCATCATCAGTAAGGCGTTACCAATCGGCCCCCGATTAGCGACCCTCGCGTCGAAATCCCGGCACTTCCGGGCCATCACAGCGACGGCTGTATATGAGAGGC
>NZ_JBHXMY010000949.1:0-1443 GCF_042720195.1 Nocardia sp. NPDC058497
GGTCACCGGATTCAAGGCGCCCACCGCCTCCCGGTCTTCGCGCCACAGGGGCGGCAAGTCGGGCCAGCGCGGGGGCCATACCGATGAGGGCGACCCTGTTGTCCAGCACACGTTCGGCGGTCACCCGGCGGGAGATCCCCCCAGTCAGCAGCAACGGCAGCGCACTGGTTTCGGCGAGCTCGGCGGCGAGTTCGAGGAAGTACGCCTCCCGTGCCGCCGTCCGGCCATCGGCGGGCCTACCCGACATGGCAGGACACTCGTAGCTACCACCGGATACCTCGACGAGATCGACGCCCACCGAGACCAACATGGCGATGACCTTCTCGGCGTCGTCGGCATCGAATCCGCCGCGCTGGAAATCCGCGGAGTTCAGCTTGACGGCGACGGCGAACTCGGGCGACACGGCCGAACGGATGCCGCGCACGACGCCGAGCAGGAGCCGGGCATGGTTCTCGAGCGAGCCGCCCCATTCGTCGGTGCGGTTGTTCACCAGCGGCGACAGGAACTGCGAGAGCAGATACCCGTGTGCGGCATGGACTTCCACGCCATCGAACCCGGCCTGCTCGGCACGGACCGCCGTAGCGACGAACCGGTCCCGGGTCTCAAGGATCTGACGGTGCGTCATCGCGACCGGCCGGCCGAACCTCTTCGAATGCTTACCGACATCGACAGCGATGTCCGACGGACCCCAGACGACACCGGGCATCTGCGCTTGCACCTGGCGGCCAGGATGACTGATCTGCATCCACATGGCAGCTCCGGCAGCCTTGCCTGCCGCGGCCCAGGCAGCGAAGGGCTCGATCGGCGAGTCCCCGTCCAGCACAATGCCACCGGGACCGGTGAGAGCCTCCGCGTGCACCATGCACGTTGCCCGTTATCAGCAGTCCGGCGCCTCCCGCACCCCAACGTCGGTACAGCGCGATCAAGCGCTCGTCGGGAAGCTGACCCTCCCCTGCCATCCCCTCTTCCATGGCCGCTTTGGCGATCCTGTTCGGCAGGACCTGGCCGGACCGCAAACGCAGCGGAGAAAACAGTTGCCTCGTACTCGAACCGCTCGACATACAGACCGCCCTTCGATAGCCGCTTCCAGGCACACAGATGTGTCCGCTGCTAACATAAGGGCATATGTTAGCGTCGTCAACTTTGCGAACCTGATCACACGCGACCCCGGATGCCACCGCAGTCGACACCAGGAATCCACCCACGGTCGACCTGCCGATACTGCGGATCGGCGCCCTACCGCGGCGTGAGCGACGCTGACGATTGTTAAATTGACTTCATGGCACCGCTGAACGCGCCGTACCATCACGGCGACCTCCCCGGGGGGGGGGGGGGGGTTCCACACCATGATGACGTTGGGCGTTATCAGGGGCCACTCCCCCGGGACCCGCTCGACCGGTTCGGCGTCGACGCCGAGTTCCTCGCGCAGTTCGCGCACCAGGG
>NZ_JBHXMY010000950.1:0-1442 GCF_042720195.1 Nocardia sp. NPDC058497
GTCAGGCGCCGTTGCGTAGGCGACGAAGGAGCAAGCAACGGTGCCTGACCGGCGGGACAGGAGGGGCCGCGACCTCGAGCGCGCCAGCGCTCCAAAAACTCAGTGGTCGAGTTCGCGAGCTACGGCGCGGACGACCTCGGAGATGCGCTGGGACAGCTTGCGATCCGGGTACTTGCCCCGGCGCAGGTCCGGCTGGACCTTCGTCTCGAGCAGCGTGATCATGTCCTCGACCAGGCCGTGCAGCTCGTCGGGCGACTTGCGCGGGCCCGCGTCCTTACGGGCAGTCTGCTGAGACTGGTTGCCGCGCACGGTCGGCGGCGCCTCGAGCAGCTTCAGGCTGAGCGCCTGCGGGCCACGACGGCCCGCGGCCATGCCGAATTCGACGCGCTGTCCGGGCTTGAGCCCTTCGACGCCCTCGGGCAGCGCGGAGGAACGGACGTAGACGTCCTCGCCCTCGTCTTGGGAAAGGAAGCCGAAGCCCTTTTCGACGTCGTACCACTTCACCCGGCCGGTCGGCACTGCGCTCACCCGTTCATCATTCGACACCCGAACCCTTGTGGTCCGGGTTACTTCATACCCTGTTGCGAAAAGAACGCGCCCCACAACAAGGCAGGACGCGATGTGTCCAGAGTCTACCCCGGTGGCCATACCGCGAGCACATCAGTTTTACGGTGCAACGGTGACCAACACACCTCCGCCCGCACGCGACCCTCGGCGTCCGAGCGATCGCCTGCTGCAACTCGCCGTCGCGCTGTTCGGGATCGGGATCCTGGCCGTGGTCGCGATCTTCGTGACGCCGATCGTCTCCGACAGCTCACCGGGACTGTGGCTGTACGGCCTGGCGATGCTCGCGCCGGTCGGTTTCCTGCTCGGCCTGGTGTTCGCGCTCTGGTCGGGCCGTCGCGCGCGTTGACGCGTCAACCGGTTACCCCGGCAGATCGATGCCAAGACAGCGGTGTGATCCTCGTCACATAACGGCATGGTTACGAAGTGAGCGTGCAACCGTCGCGCACACGCGGCACCGCGACTACCTGCGCGGACGCCTCCGGGATCACCCTGAGACCACCCTGATACGCACCCGCACACGCCGGTTACCAAATAGTGACTTTCCCCGCTGTCCGTCGTACCGTTTCTCTCAGCCGGGGCAACCCCCGGAACCACCGGCCCGCCGCACCGAACCTCACCCCGCGGGTACCGGACCCCGATTGGAATCAGGGATGAGGGCGGACCGGGAGACCTCTCAGTCCGGGCCACATGCAGGTGCGCACGAGAGGGAGAAACCCGATATGAGTGGACGCCACCGCAAGCCGACTTCCACCGGCCGCACTGTCGCCAAGGTCGCCGTCACCGGCGCGATCATCGGCACCGCCAGTGCAGCTTTCGCAGGAAACGCCAGCGCGGCCCCCGACTCCGACTGGGATCGCCTCGCGCAGTGTGAAGCC
>NZ_JBHXMY010000951.1:0-1440 GCF_042720195.1 Nocardia sp. NPDC058497
AAGTCCACAACGAACGCCGACATCGCGCTCGCCTAATTCATGACCTGTCGGTAATCGGTATTGCGGACCCGCGTGAACCCGAACTTGGCATAGAACGCGGCGGCGGATTCGTCGATGGCGTCGACAACGATGAGACGCCCGCCCGTGGTCTGCGCTGCTCCCATGATCTTGGTGACGGCGTCGACGAGTAATTGCTCACCCAGCCCCTGCCCGTGCAACCGCTGATCGAGGGCGAATTTCGCCAGCAGGAACGCCGGGACGATCTTCAGCCCGGATGACAGCGACTGCGACAAGCCGTCCACGTCACGTTCCAGCTGGGTGGGGGCGATGGCGTAATACGCGCGCACCGTCGGATCGTCCGGTGTGATCCAGACGTAAGTGCGGCTCGTCCAGCGCTGTTCGGCTTGCAATGCCATCCGTTGCAGCCAGTCGTCGAGAACGGGCTTGCCACAGTCGAACTCGCTGAGTTTGTGGTCGACGGAGATGGCCGTCGAGATCCAGCTCACCGGCGCACGAAGACTCGGGGCTTGGCCGCGGCCTTCGCCAGCGCAGGCGCCTCGTCGGGCTCATCGAGCGAGGACATCATCGCGTCGAACTGTTCAGCCGGCATCAGGGTCCGGCTCGACAACGCCAAGATCCGGTCCGCACGATCAAAAGCCGCGGCACGAATGAACTCGCTCAGCGTCTCGTTGACCGCATCTGCGGCGGCCTGAATCTGGGCCTGTCGTTCCTTGTCGAGCCGTACTTCGACTCGTTGCGTCTTGGCGGTCATGTCGATGCCCCTCACTAGGCGCGAAGCGAGCGCCGTGCTAGATACACCTCACTGTACGGACAATGTACGGGAACCGCTAGCCGCCACCCGGTGCCGGGTTCCGCGCATCCCATGCCCGCCGGGCGGTCGCGATGGTTCAACTCGTCGGCGGCTCGAAGCTAGCCAGCATCTGTTCGAGCGCGGCCTGAT
The DNA here is from genome assembly GCF_042720195.1 of Nocardia sp. NPDC058497. Classification (NCBI taxonomy): domain Bacteria; kingdom Bacillati; phylum Actinomycetota; class Actinomycetes; order Mycobacteriales; family Nocardiaceae; genus Nocardia; species Nocardia sp. NPDC058497. The sequence continues at coordinate 962 of NZ_JBHXMY010000951.1, forward strand.
CGGGCCCGGTGAACGGATCGGTGGACGGCGCCCCGGCCAGCATCTCCACATATTCCGGCGTGCGTCCCTCGGCGGGCGGAAGGTGTGTGCTGAGGATCCGCTGCGGGTCCATCGCGCGCAGCTCCGAGACGGTGGCAAGAAATTTGCCCTCGTCCACGATGCGCACCCACGGGCTGTCCACCGCCGCCCAGAGGTGTTGCGCCGCGCGCACCGCATCGCTGGGCACGTAGCCCACGTCGTCGGCGGTCGCGAGTTCGGCGCTGGGCATCGGCGCACCGAAACAGTCCGAGGAGAAGCACGAGTTGCTGCCCTCGTCGTAGAACCCGACCGTGCTCGGATTGTCGAACAGCGGTGGGCGAAACGCGATGAGACGCCGATCGCCGACGTCGAGTGATTGCCCCGGATTCAGCAGGAACACGCGGTCCAGCGGGACCGGCCGCGCGCACGACATGATGCCGACACCGAGGAATGTCGTGACC